>CAZSQD010000091.1:0-9033 GCA_964608925.1 uncultured Kordia sp. | reverse complement strand
AAATTAATAATTTTACCAGGTACTACAATTACTTTTTTAGGAGTTTTACCATCTAAAATTTTAATTGTACGTTCGTCTTCCATTACAATCTTTTCCAATTCATCTTTGGTTAAGTCTAAAGACAACTCCATCGTAAATTTTGTTTTTCCGTTAAAGGAAATTGGATAATTTTTACTGCTTTCCACTAAATGTTTGGCGTCAAACTCAGGAAAGTTAGCCGTTGAAATAGATTCGTTATTTCCTAACCTACTCCATAATTCTTCTGCAATATGTGGTGCATACGGCGAAATTAAAACAGCTAAATCTTGTAAAATAACTTTGCTCGTACATTTTTGTGCGGTTAGCTCATTTACGCAAATCATAAAGGTAGAAACGGAGGTATTGAAACTAAAACGCTCAATATCTTCCGTTACTTTTTTAATAGTTTTATGTAAGGTTTTTAAGTTGTCTTTGGTAGGTGCAGCATCGGTTACTTTTAAGCCGTCTTCTCCTACATACAATTTCCACATTTTCTTTAAAAAGTTGTGTACACCTGTAATACCAGCAGTATTCCAAGGTTTTGCTTGTTCTAAAGGACCTAAAAACATTTCATATAAACGCAAGGTATCGGCACCGTATTGTTCTGAAATTTCATCAGGATTTACCACATTGTATTTCGACTTCGACATTTTTTCGACTTCTCTTCCAACGGTATAAGAATCCCCTCCTAAATCCTCCCCAAAGGGAAGGACTTCTCCATTATCACCTATAAAAATAGCATCTCTATAATCTCCATTTAATGGGTGATTCCTAAATCCTTCTACATCTAACTCATCTGAAGCATTTACTAATGAAACATCTACGTGTAGAGGGTTTTTAATAATTGCAATTGCATAGTTATCATTAGCTTCAATTAATTTTCTATCTTCATCAGAAATGAAATTTAGTATCTGATTTTCTTGAAAACTTAACTCGTCGTCAAGTTTTAGTACTAAAAACCCATTCGCTATAGTTTGTTTGTCATAATTATCAAGATTTTTACATTTAGAAATAAAATCTTTAGAAATAAATATTTCTCTTGTAAAATTAATGTTTGAAATTGGGTCTTGAAAGTCAACATTTGTAGTGTCAAAAACAATGGCAGATATACGATACACAAAAGCACTGGTACCCAAAATCATTCCTTGGTTAATCATTTTTTTAAACGGTTCATCTACACCTACAAAACCTCTGTCGTGTAAAAATTTCGTCCAAAAACGAGAGTATAATAAGTGTCCCGTTGCGTGCTCGCTACCACCAATGTATAAATCTACATTTTGCCAATAGTCCAACGCTTTTTTACTTGCAAATTCGGTTTCGTTTTGCGCATCCATATAACGGAATAAATACCAACTACTTCCTGCCCACCCAGGCATTGTATTGAGTTCTAAAGGGTAAATTTCCTCGTCCTCATTTATCAACTGATTACTAACAACTGCACACTTTTTTGTATTCCACGCCCAAACGGTTGCGTTACCTAATGGTGGCTCACCAGTTTCGGTTGGTAGGTATTTTTCTACTTCGGGTAAGGCTATTGGTAAATGTTTGGCGTCAATCATTTGTGGCATCCCGTCTTTGTAATATACTGGGAAAGGTTCTCCCCAATACCGTTGACGAGAAAAAACAGCATCACGCAAACGGTACTGAGTTTTTCCTTTTCCTTGCCCTAATTCTTCTAATTTATAAATCGCTAATTTTCCTGCTTTTTTGGCTTTTAATCCGTTTAGAAAGTCGGAATTTGCAATTTTTACGGTTTTATCGGCGCAAGCTTGTTCGCTAATATCTACTCCTTCTAAAATATTAGGAATTTCAATATTAAAATGTTTTGCAAAATCATAATCGCGTTGGTCACCACAAGGTACTGCCATCACGGCACCTGTACCGTAACTTGCTAACACGTAATCACCAATCCAAATAGGGATTAATTTTTTGGTAAACGGATGCTCTGCATACGCACCTGTAAACACACCACTTATGGTTTTTACATCTGCCATACGCTCACGCTCACTACGTTTTGCAGTGGCGGTTATATAAGCGTTAACAGCTTCTTTTTGTTCGTTTGTTACAATTTCTGACACTAATTCATGCTCTGGAGCTAATGTTAAAAAAGAAACTCCAAAAATAGTATCAGGTCTTGTAGTAAATACCTCTATATCCCATCCTAAATCCTTCCCAGAGGGAAGGACCTCTTGCCTATTTTTTAATTCTTTTTCAATTTTAGCGACAACGCTATCTACATTATCAATAACTTCTTCATTGGTAAAACGAATTACTTTATATCCTTTAGTTTCAAGAATAGCAGTTCTTTCAGCATCTTTTTCTACTTGATTTTCATGGATTTTACCATCAACTTCAACAATTAATTTTTTAGATAAACATACAAAATCAACTATAAAATCTTCAATTAAATGTTGCTGTCTAATTTTAATTCCTAATTTTTTACTTTTTAATTGTTGCCATAAAACCCCTTCTGCTTGAGTAGGGTTTGCTCGCATTTCTTTTGCTCTTTCTAGTAGTAGGTGTGAGTTACTGCCTCCTGTCATATAACCTTTTGTAGCTTCCTTTCCTTCGGAAAGGGTTGGGGATAGGACTTTAAATGTTACCTCTGCTCCAACTGATTTTCCAATCCAATTACGCTGTATTTCTTTAATAGAATCCGTCCAATCTAATGCTTCTGGGTTATAATCAATACCGTTTAGTAAACGATCGGCATAGGCAGAAATTCGCATACTCCACTGGGTCATTTTTTTACGTACTACTTCGTGTCCTCCACGTTCTGAAACGCCGTTTACAATTTCATCATTTGCTAAAACGGTACCTAATTTTGGGCACCAGTTTACTTCAGTTTCTGCTAAAAAGGTTAAACGATATTGTAATAAAATTTCTTGTTGTTTTGTAGTATTAAAAGCATTCCATTCTTCCACAGAAAATGAAATAATATCCGCATCACAGTCAGCATTTACAGTTGTGTTTCCTGATGTTTCAAAAACAGCAATTAAGGTTGCAATATCCTCTGCTTTATTGGTGTCTTTGTTATACCAAGAATTAAATAATTGAATAAAAATCCATTGTGTATGTTTGTAATAATCGGCATTTGAGGTACGTACTTCACGAGACCAATCAAAAGAAAACCCAATTTTATCTAACTGCTCACGGTAGCGTTTAATATTTGTTGCGGTAGTAACTGCGGGATGCTGACCTGTTTGTATAGCATATTGTTCTGCAGGCAACCCAAAACTATCATACCCTTGTGGATGCAATACATTAAACCCTTGGTGGCGCTTGTAACGTGCATAAATATCACTTGCAATATAGCCTAACGGATGCCCAACGTGTAAACCAGCACCACTTGGGTACGGAAACATATCTAACACATAGTATTTAGGTTTCTCTGAATTATTTTGCGCTTGAAACGTTTTATTTTCTGCCCAATATTGTTGCCAATTGGCTTCTATTTCGTTGAAATTATATTGCATTTGTTTTGCTTTCTATTTTTTAAAGAAGCAAAGATAAGCTATCTATGGAAGATATGATTTAAGAGAGCTTTTTTTTTAACTAAAAAGCGATTACTATTACACAGGGTGTGAGGTGTTAATTTTAATATTATTAACTTTTGATGTAGAAGATTGGGGAATTAAACTTCCCCATACTGAAATTTTGGTATAGGGAAGGCTATTGCCCCGCGATTAAATTACCGGAATACAGTACCCAAATCATTGATAATAGTGCAATAATATTCATAGCATAACCAAATAATTTCATTTGAAATAAGCTGTAGGGTTTGTGTTTAAAAAAGATAAAAATATCAGCAATTAACCATATTGAAAACAATAATAAAAACCCCGATAATACATAATCATTAAACCAATATATTAACAAAAAACTTTCTATAAGTAATAGTAATAACATCAATAATTTGGTGTTTTTTCTACCTATTACTACTGCGGTAGTTTTTTTTCCTGCTTTTTTATCAGGATCAATATCCATAATTTCACCAGCAATATGTGCTTGAAAAGCAAAAAGTGTTAGGTATAAAAAGGTTTGCCATGGCAGCATGGGTAAATCATTTAATAAAATGCTAAAATAAGCGGTAAATACATATCCTATTTGGATACAAATTTCGAAGGGAGGGCGTTCTTTTATCCGAAAGGGTTTGAAATTATAAATGATATTTATTAAAATCATAAACAAAAGTAAAAACAGCATTTTCACACCAGAAAGGACTGTAAATAAAATTAGAAAAGGAGTTAATACAAGTGTAATTTTTAAAGGTACGTTTGCTAATTGTTGAGTAGTTGCCTTTGCGCCAAACAAGAAATTTCCTTTTCGGTCATTAATTTTATCTGCAGCTACATCATTGTAATCATTTAAGCCGTACACTAAATAATTTAGAGGAAACATTACAAAAAACAGCCCTATCCAAAAGATATAATTTGTCCAAAATTGCGTAGATAAACTAAAAGGTACTATGTAAATCCAAATGGTTGGGAACCATAATCCTGGTCGAGAAATTTTTAAATCTTGTAGTGTCAAGTGTATTTGATTTTCTTATCCAAATTTACAGCTATTGATTGAAATATGAAAGTTTAGTTAATTTAATTATCAATTCGTTTCAAATTTGTTATTTTTACCTTTTATAGTAAATAATTTATGAGCAAATCTTTTGATAAATTTCAAAAAAGGCGATTAATCTCCTCTTATTTTTCGGTAGTAATTAGTATATCTTTAGTGCTTTTTTTACTGGGAATAGTAGGATTGTTAGTGATAAACGCTCAAAAGGTAGAAAAACATTTTAAGGAGCAAATAGCATTGTCTATAGATTTTAAGGAGAATGTAAAAGCTGCTGAAATGAAACAATTGCAAAAAAGTTTACAATTGGCAGACTATGTAAAATCTGCCCGTTTTGTTTCTAAAGAAGAAGCCGCAGAGATAGCCAAAAAAGAAAACGGCGAAGATTTTATGGATTTTATTGGCTATAACCCTTTTCAAAACTCTATTGATGTTTTTATAAATAGTGAGTTTGTAACCCTCAATAAATTAGAAGAAATAAAAACCAATTTGCTTAAAAAAAATTATGTTGATGAAGTGCGTTATGATGTTGATATTGTTTCTTTAATGAATAAAAACGTAAAAAAAATTAGCTTTTGGGGCATTGTACTTAGTGGTATATTTACTTTAATAGCAATGCTTTTAATTAACAGTTCTATCCGTTTAACTATCTATTCCAAGCGTTTTATTATTAAAACCATGCAAATGGTAGGTGCTACCAAACGTTTTATACGCCGTCCATTTATTTTACGAAGTATTAAACTGGGTATTTTAGGTTCTATTTTAGCGGTTTTAGGGTTAATAACCGTAGCGTATTATTTAGATAAAAACTTTGCAGAGTTAAATCTTTTAGAAAACAATATAGCCTTTATAGCCTTGTGTTTTGGGGTTTTAATTTTGGGAGTTTTAATTACTTGGATAAGCACTTTTTTTGCAACACAACGCTTTTTAAACTTAAAAACAGACGATTTATATTATTAAGTCAATAATTGGCATTTAGTGTTGCGGTAATAACCTAAAAAAACAATTTAATTTTACAGTATTTAATTATGAGTAAACAACAAAAACCCGATTTCATTTTTGGGAAGGCAAATTATAAAATTATGCTTATTGGATTAGCAGTAATTGCTGTCGGATTTATTTTAATGTCTGGTGGTGGTAGTGATGATCCTAATTTTTTTAACCCTGAAATTTATAATTTCAGACGCATTCGGTTAGCGCCAACTTTAGTATTAATAGGTTTTGGTATTCAAGTATACGCCATTTTATTTGGTAGAAAAGAAGAGCAGTAAATGGAAATTATTAGAGCTATTATATTAGGAATTATTCAGGGTTTAACTGAGTTTTTACCCGTTTCCTCTTCAGGACATTTAGAGTTAGGAAATGCTATTTTGGGCAATACAGCAACAGGAGAAGAAAATTTAGTTTTCACCGTTGTTTTACACTTTGCAACAGCATTAAGTACGTTGGTTATTTTTAGAAAAGATATTATTGAAATCATCACAGGTTTATTGAAATTTCAATGGAATGAACAAACACAATTTACCGTAAAAATTATATTATCAATGATACCCGCAGTTATTATTGGTTTGTTTTTTGAAGAAGAATTAGAACAATTTTTTGGAGGCAGTATTGCGTTTGTAGGTTGTATGTTGTTAATAACAGGCGTGTTATTATTTTTAGCAGATAGAGCAAAAAACACCACAAAAAATGTATCCATACCTAATTCAATATTAATAGGTATTTCACAAGCAATTGCAATGTTACCTGGTATTTCAAGATCAGGAGCAACCATTTCAACTTCGGTTTTATTGGGAGTTGATAAAACAAAAGCAGCACGTTTTTCGTTTTTAATGGTCATTCCTTTAATCTTCGGAAAAATAGCAAAAGATGTACTTTCTGGCGATTTATCTTTGGAAAGCACTCAAATTATACCTTTGTCAGCAGGGTTTATAGCCGCATTTATTTCTGGTCTTTTTGCCTGTACTTGGATGATTACTTTAGTTAAAAAAAGTAAACTATCTTACTTTGCATATTACTGTTTTATAGTAGGTTTCATAGCCATTGGTTATACGTTATTTAAATAGAAATTGTAACCATTTTTGACACTCAATAAAACCCAAAATCTTTCAACGAAAAATAAAATTATTGGGCTATCGCCCCGTTACATATGAAAACAGCAGAAGAATTTAAAACAGGTCAAATATTATTAGTAGACAAACCGGTAACATGGAGCTCTTTTGCGGCCGTAAACAAACTACGTTGGGTAATACGTAAAGCGTATGATATTAAAAAAATAAAAGTAGGACACGCAGGTACGTTAGATCCGTTAGCAACAGGGTTATTAATAATTTGTACGGGTAAATTTACCAAGCGTTTAAGTGAATTTCAAGGGCAACCTAAAGAATATACCGGCGAAATTACTTTGGGAGCTACCACATCATCTTACGATTTAGAAACCGAAGTAGACGCTACTTTTGAAACATCACATATTACCGAAACGCAAATTCACGAAACTGTAAAACAATTTATTGGCGATATTGAGCAGTATCCACCTATTTTTTCAGCCTTAAAAAAAGATGGAAAACGCTTGTATGAATACGCTCGTAAAGGTGAAGCAGTAGAAATAAAACCACGTACCATAAACATAGCCGAATTTGAAATCACAAAAATCGACTTGCCTAAAATTGAATTTAGAGTGGTGTGTAGTAAAGGAACGTATATCCGTTCACTTGCTTATGATTTTGGAAAAGCACTCAATTCTGGCGGACATTTATCCGTTTTACGCCGTACTAAAATAGGTAATTTTAGTGTGGATGATGCTTTTGATCCCGTTGCTTTTGAGAAAAAGTATTTAGGCGAATTGCAAAGCGATAAATAAGCTTAAAAGAAACAATTTAATTAGCATTAATACGGGGCAATAGCTTAAAGGTTTAGTTACTAAAATAGATGTCTTTTACGAAGAAAACTTTTTTTTTGAAGTAACCTCCAACTCCGTATTGCTTAAAAGCGTATTGGTAAACAAAAGTGGGTTAGTTGCAAATTCACGCAAATTCTTACTTCTGTTGAAATTGCCACGTCGCTCTTTCAGGCTTCTCGCAAAGACGTCTTTTATTAAACCGCAACTGCTTCAAAAATAGCTTGCACCAAATTTTCCACAATATTAACCCCTTTGTTTTTGGTGTACCAAACTTGTAAATCTTTCTTTAATTCGTCCGTTACTGCACCGTGATTGGCTTTAAAATCAACTACCATTTGTGTTGCTTCATTAGGGCGAGGGCCAAACTTAGCAATAACGTTATTAGCAGCATCAAAAGCAATTAATTTAGGTATGGCTCTACCGCCATTTGTTAAATGCGCATCCATTAACTCTAAATTTTCATCACGTAGTAATACGTCTAATACAATGTTGTCATTTAATTGCGCTACTTTATTAATGTAGGGTAAAATTTGTGCTGCATCACCACACCAACTTTCCGCTAAAACTACCCATTTCATAGGGTTTTTATATCCTTTAATAGTTTCTTGATGCACGTCTAATATTTCCCCTTTTTTATCCAAACGCTTCATACGTTGATGGTTTAAAGCGGTAAAATTGACACGTATTTCACTTTGATCTGTTCCTGTTGATTTTTTTTGAGAAACTAAGGTTTCCATTAATTCTCTATAAGCTATATAGTTCATATCTGTTTTTATTTTACCTTGCAAATATATTGCATTTTATACCTACAAAAGTGTAACATTTATTACAATAAAGACGTAATAGTCTTTATTAAAAACAATTGATATATGGAAACTAATTTAAACCGTTGTGCTTGGTGCGAAAAAACCGACTTATATAAAGAATACCATGATAATGAATGGGGAGTACCCGTTTATGAAGACCAAAAATTATTTGAGTTTTTAATTTTAGAAACCTTTCAAGCAGGTTTAAGTTGGTTAACCATTTTAAACAAGCGCGAAAATTTTAAGGTAGCTTTTGATAATTTCGACTATAAAAAAGTAGCGAAATATAACGATGTAAAGTTTGAAGAGTTGGTAACCAATGCGGGTATTATACGTAATAAACTCAAAATAAAAGCTGCTATAAGCAATGCACAAGCGTTTATAAAAATACAAGAGGAGTTTGGAAGCTTCTCCAAATACATTTGGGATTTTGTAAATGGTAAGCCAATTAAAAACACGTTTAAAACTTTAGCTGAAGTGCCTGCAACCACACCCTTGTCTGATAAAATTTCAAAAGATTTAAAAAAACGAGGTTTCAAATTTGTAGGCTCTACCGTAATGTATGCACACTTGCAAGCAACAGGCATGGTAAACGATCATTTAGTAGGTTGTTTTAGGTATGATGAGGTATGAAATAATAATATACAAAGTTATTTTAGTTGTAAATTTTTAATTGAGATATTTTTTATTTACTTTTGGACAATATTAGTCTAAAATTAATTTGTCCAATGAAATCATTAG
>CAZSQD010000090.1:4368-9037 GCA_964608925.1 uncultured Kordia sp. | reverse complement strand
TTTTGGTTAAGTTTCTGAATGGTGCTGTTTTATTTTTTTTATTTTGCTTATCAAATTCATTTTGCAAATTAACCATGTGCTTTTTCATTGCCGTTTCTGCAAATGCTTGCATACGAGAATCAATAGTTACATAAATTTTTAAGCCATCTTGATATAAATCATATAGATCGCCTTCACTATTTTTGGGATTTTCTTTTATCCATTTTTTCATTTCCTTTTTTAAATACTCTCTAAAATAGGTAGCTAAACCTGCATTATGTGTTTCCGGGTGCAAGTCAAACTTTAACGGTAATTTTTGTAACGAATCTTTTTTTGTTTCTGTAATTACATCATTTCTAAACATTTGTCTGTACACCACATTACGCCTATTACGCACACCTTCTGGGTTACGAACAGGGTTGTAAAGTGATGAGTTTTTAAACATCCCTACCAACATAGCAGCCTCTTCAGTGTCTAAATTTTTAGGTTCTTTACCAAAATAAATACGTGCTGCGGAACGGATACCGTCACCATTATTTCCAAAATCATATATATTATAATACATGGTAATAATTTCCTGCTTGGTGTATTGACGTTCCAAACGCGTTGCAATAACGTATTCTTTAACTTTTTGTTTCAGACGGTTTGCTAAACTACCTCTTCCTTCTTTTTGATGAAATAATAACTTTGCTAATTGCTGAGTTATCGTACTTCCTCCACCACGACTTCCTAAAAATAATAATGAGCTAAAGGTTCTTTTAAAATCAATACCTGAATGAGTATAAAAACGCTCATCTTCCGTAGCTACAAGATTATCTACTAAGTGTTTTGATAAATCTACATAAGCAACTGGGGTTCTGTTATCATTTAAATAAAATTTCCCTAATGTTTTACCATTACTACTTATAACTTCTGAAGCTAAATTTGATTTTGGATTTTCTAACTCGTCAAAATTAGGCATGTGCCCCAAAGCACCTATGGAAGCTAGAAAGAAAGGCAGTATTATAAGTAATATACCTAAAAAGAATAATCCCCAAAACCACTTGATGAGTTTTCCGTAACCTGATGTTTTTTTAGTTGATTTCTTAGCCATTAATCTGTTATTTTTTCAATTCTGAATCCAATTTCAGTTACCCCTTCTAAGGTTTCTATTCCTTTTATGTTTCCGTTTTTACGCATTGCGTGGGTAACGGTTAATGTGTATGCTCCTTTTTCTTTAAAGGTATATTTTTCTTTAAAAAATAATTTATTTTCTTTAGTTCCGTAGCCCTCTCCTAACCATTCACCTGTTGGTTTTGCCATTTCATATTCTAACGTATCTACCACTTCATTATTGTTAGGGCTTTTAAAGGTAGTTATTAAAAATAAATTACTAAACTCATAATCATTAGTATTGCGTAAATTTAAAAATAAGTTATAAGGTTGTATTGTGTCGTTATTTTCAAATAAAAAAAGTACTTTATCTTTCTTCTCCCAATGTTTTGGTAATGTTTTATACGTGTCATACACCCGCTTTTCATCACAAGAAAAAAGCAATACACCCAACATGCAAACCCATACAAAATTACGCATCTTTATTAGGTTTTGGCTTATTATTTCTATTATTAGGTTTACGGTTTTGATTTTTAGGTGAATGATGGGTTTTCTCTCCTGTTTTTTTATCCGAAGTTTGGCTTTGTTTATTGGGTTTTCGGGTATTAGTTGACTTATTTTTGTTTCGGTTATTATTTTTACGTCTATTATTCTGTTTCGGTTTATCAAAACGAGTTAAACTATCTTGACCAACTACATTTTCAAAACTAACTTGCACCACTTCTATTAACTCCGAAGCATATTCTTCTAAAGAATTTCCTTTTTCTCCTGTTTTATTTATAGTTATAATTTCATTAGCATTAGCAACGGTAATTTTATGCCAATTCATCCATTCTCCTTCATAAGCATACCACAGCTCTCCTTTAAAAATGTCTACTTTTTGACAAACAGCACTTCCTTTTACAGTTTTCAGTTTGATGTTTCTATTAGGTATATCTTTTAACGCATCCAAATAAGAGTCTAATTCAAAATTTAAACAACATTTTAGTTTCCCACATTGACCTGCTAATTTTTGCGGATTTAAAGACAATTGTTGGTAACGTGCAGCTGCTGTGGTTACGGATCTAAAATCAGTTAACCATGTAGAACAACATAACTCTCTACCACAAGAACCAATACCGCCTAAACGTGCTGCTTCTTGCCTAAAACCTATTTGACGCATTTCAATACGAATGTTAAACGTGCGCGCAAAACCTTTAATTAATTCTCTAAAATCTACCCGTTCTTCTGCCGTGTAATAAAAAGTTGCTTTTGATCCGTCTCCTTGAAATTCAATATCTGAAATTTTCATTTTCAGTTTTAAATCAATTGCCATTTGACGCGCTCTCACCTTCATAGGTTCTTCACGTTCACGGCATTTAGTCCAAATATCAATATCTTTTTGAGTTGCTTTACGGTAAATTTTCTTTACCTCTTCGCTGTCAATTTTAACGCGCTTTTTTTTCATTTGCACTTTAACCAATTCACCAGCTAAAGTTACCATACCTACATCATGCCCTGGAGAAACTTCTGTTGCCACAATATCACCCATAGACAAACTAAGTTTATCTGGGTTTTTAAAATAAGCTTTTCTACCATTTTTAAAACGAACTTCCACACAATTAAATGGTTCTTGACCATTTGGCAAGCTCATATTAGCCAACCAATCAAAAACGGTTAGCTTATTACAACTATCCGAAGCACAGGTGCCATTACTCTTACACCCTCCTGGTTTACCATCACTTCCTGTTCCACAACTATTGCAACTCATATATCTAAAATGTCTTTTACAGACGTAATTTATTACTAAAAAATCAACCGTAAATGTACGGTTTTTATTATCAAGAATGCAAGATAACGTTTTTAAAATGAAAAAGCTCCTGTTGCAGGACAACAGGAGCTTTTTGTGGCTAATTCGTTACTAATTATTTTAAATGTGATATTTTAAAAAACAACAAGCTTTATAAAATATACGCATAAAAAAGCAACGAACACTAACCACCATCTACTTTACAATTGCTTACCAAATAGGTTGCAACTGTGAAGCCATCAATGCTGTTTATTCTATTTTTAGTTAAAAATCGCATTATCGTTTTTTAATGAAAAATGTTAATTTCAACACCTTTCCTTTCTTAATAGACGTGAAAAAGTTTAAAAGGTTGCGTGAAAAATGAAAAAAAATATTTTTGTTGATAACTGCACGGTTAGGATTTCAATTTTATAGAAAAAGAATTGGTACTTTAGCGTTATTAAAATTAACATGAAAGATTATGAGCACAGATAAAGAAAAAGAAGCCAAATTAAAAGCATTAAAGCTTACTTTAGATAAATTAGACAAAGCATACGGAAAAGGTGCTGCAATGCGCATGGGAGATAAACCTGTTGTTGATATTGATGTTATTTCATCTGGATCATTAGGGTTGGATTTAGCACTAGGAATTGGTGGTTACCCAAGAGGTAGAGTTATTGAAATATACGGTCCCGAATCTTCTGGTAAAACCACTTTAACCTTACACGCTATTGCAGAAGCACAAAAAAAAGGTGGTATTGCTGCTTTTATTGATGCTGAACATGCTTTTGACCGTTTTTATGCCGAAAGTTTAGGTATTGATGTGGATAATTTAATTATTTCGCAACCTGATTATGGGGAGCAAGCATTAGAAATTACTGAAAATTTAATTCGCTCTGGAGCTATTGATATTGTTGTTATTGATTCAGTTGCCGCTCTAACACCAAAAAGTGAAATTGAAGGTGAAATGGGAGATTCTAAAATGGGACTTCACGCCCGTTTAATGTCACAAGCATTACGTAAATTAACAGGAGCTATTCACAAAACCAATTGTACTGTAATTTTTATTAACCAATTGCGTGAAAAAATTGGTGTTATGTTTGGTAACCCAGAAGTTACCACTGGTGGTAATGCCTTAAAGTTTTATGCATCAGTACGTTTAGATATTAGAAGGTCTACACAAATTAAAGATGCAGACGGTAATGTTTTAGGAAATAAAACACGTGTTAAAGTTGTAAAAAACAAAGTTGCTCCACCCTTTCAAAAAACCGAATTTGATATTATGTACGGTAAAGGAATATCTAAAGTTGGTGAAATTATTGATTTAGGTGTTGAGTTTAACGTAGTTAAAAAAGCAGGGTCTTGGTTTAGTTATGGTGATACCAAATTAGGACAAGGACGTGATGCTGTTAAAAGCTTATTACTGGACAATCCTGACTTAATGGACGAATTGGAAGAAAAAATAGTAACCGCTATTTCTGAAAAAGAATAGTTTCTTTTTTACTTCTAGAAATACAAAAAAACCTGACTAACGTCAGGTTTTAGTGACTTGATTTTAAAACAAAGGTAGTGATTTTAAATTACTACCTTTGTTTTTTACATTCATTTCATTTTTTTTGATGCCGTTGATTAGGTAGTTTTTTTAGTTTTAAGATTGTTGTATTGTCTAATTTACAAAAGGGAACTAAATTTAATATAAGGAAATATCTATCAGTAAAAATTGTAAAAAATTATATGGATTGAACTCATCACATACTCACTTAACTTCAAAACCATTCTCCATTTTTTACATTTGCTTTTACCATTAATTTCTTTTCAAAAAAAGTAACG
>CAZSQD010000090.1:0-4358 GCA_964608925.1 uncultured Kordia sp. | reverse complement strand
TGTTTCGACTGTTATTTGGTTAATGAATAAAAACTCAATTATCAATAATGGTGAAAAATCGTTATCAGGCTTAAAATCGGTAATTTCAGTACAACGAATGTTTACTACAACCACCTTATCTCAAATACCTTTTTACTTCTCTTCCATTTTACGCTCTAATTCTGCCTGAAACTCTTCCATAACTGGCCTTACAGTGCTTTCTGGTAAGTCGGAAATTTTAATATACATTAAGCCATCTACCGCATCATTAAATAACGGATCCACATTAAAGGCAACTACTTTTGCGTTTTGCTTGATGTATTTTTTAAGTAATACAGGCACTCTTAACCCTGGTTCCAACTCATCAATTATACGGTCAAATTTATTTAAATCGGCTTTAGTTTCATCAAAAACAAAGTCTTTATCGGCATCTTTTAACTGCACCTTAAATTCTTTTTTAGGGTGTATGTATTGTGCTACATACGGGTCATAATAATGTGATTTCATAAACTCAATCATTAATGATTTTGAAAATGAAGAGAATTGATTACTAATACTTACACCTCCTATTAAGTATTTATGCTCTGGAAAACGTAACGTGGTGTGTATGATACCTTTCCAAAGTAAAAATAAAGGCATTGGTTTTTGTTGGTATTCTTTAATAATAAAGGCTCTACCCATTTCAATAGAGTCACGCATCATCCCATACAATTCTGGCTCAAACCTAAATAAATCATGCAAATAAAAGCCATCAATACCATATTTAGCAAATATTTTAGAACCTAATCCCATACGGTAGGCCCCTGCTATTTTTTTAGCAACGGTATCCCATAAAAACAGGTGGTGATAGTAGCTATCACAAGCATCTAAATCAATTGCTTTATTGGTGCCTTCACCAATTTCTCTAAAGGTAATTTCACGCAAACGCCCTATTTCTTTTAAAATATTGGGTATTTTATCGGCAGAAACTAAAAAGACTTCATAGTTTTTACTTTCTAATAAACGGCAATCATAGCCCCTTATATTATCAACTTCCTGCTCAATTAACTCTGTACTTATTGAGGTTACAATTTTTTTAGGAACCTCCGTACTTGTCATTGATTTTTTTATAGCTTCGGTTGCCACAGCTTTTAATGAGTTTGATTTTTTATCATACGGGTTAGCCAACATGTATGTTTTTTTTCTTAAAAAATCACTTAAGTTCCCAATATTTGAGTGCTCTTGTTGGTCTTTTACTGAAATAGGTTTCCCTATTCTAATTTTAACGACTCTATTTTTTTGAGAAAATAATTCCGAAGGTAATTTTGCGGTACGTAACGTGTCGCTCATTTCGGAAAGTTTATAAAACAAACTACTATTTTTGGCATGAAAATAAATAGGCACAACAGGTACTTCTGCATTTTTAATAAGTTGAATAGATCCTGTACCCCATTTCCTATCTTGTACAATATCTTCATCTTTTTGAGTAGAAACTTCTCCCGCTGGAAAAAGCCCCAAAGCACCACCATTTTTTAAATGTTCTAATGATTTTGAAAAACCGTTAAACTTAGTGTCTATTTTTCGATCTTCAAAAGGGTTTACCGGTATAATATAAGGTTTTAAAGGTAGTATCTTACTTAATAAAAAATTGACGGTTATTTTATAATCCTTTCTGGAGGCTAATAAAATATCTAACAACAACACTCCGTCAATACCGCCTAACGGATGGTTGGAAATGGTAATAAAAGCTCCTGTTTTGGGTATTCTTTTTAAATCTTCTTCTGGTATTTCAAATTTAATTTCTAAATCGGATAAAATACCCGTAACAAAGTCAATACCTGTTTTGTTTTTATTGTTGTTATACAACTTATTAACACCATCTATACGTAATACCTTTAATACTATCCAGCCAATAAATGTACCTAAAAAACCAAGTTTTTTAACTTTTAGTACTTTTGCAATATCTTTAGATGTGACTAATCCCATATTTAACGCGAGGGCGTTTGCCCAATATTTAATTTTTATGTTATGAAATATGTGGCGTACATTTTATTACTTATAGCGTAGTTGTTCATTTATAAAGTATCAAAACTTACGTGGCATATTCATTTAAAACAAATGTAGTAAAATAAATACTACTCTGCTACCACTAATTGCACTGTAGCTCTATTTTCTTGTTTTACAAATACTTTTTTATCTTTTATTAAGCTATTTACAGCTTCATTGGTATAATGTCTAACTGTATACAATGCTACATTTTTATTGTACGTTACCTTAAATTTTTCTTGTAAAACAGGTAGTGCTTTTTTAAAATTATCAAATTTATCATCTATACAAACCGTAAAGCTAATGGCAGAATTTTGTATGACCCCCACCTTTAATTTATATTGATGTAATAACGCAAAAATTTCAGCAATATTTTTTTCTACTATAAAACTAAAGTCTATGGATGATAATGATATTAATATTTGTTTTTTCTTAACTATAAAACAAGGTATTAAAGGTGTTAACAAATGTCCTTTACTTACACGTGTTCCTTTATTTTTAGGGCTTTTAAATGATTTTACAAACAACGGTATTTCCTTACGTTGTAAGGGTTGTAATGTTTTGGGATGTATTACACTTGCTCCATAAAACGCCAATTCAATAGCCTCTTCATAAGATATTTGATGTAACAATTGTGTTTCAGTAAAATACCTTGGATCGGCATTTAAAACTCCGGGTACATCTTTCCAAATGGTTACACTTTTTGCATTTAAACAGTACGCAAAAATAGCTGCAGTGTAGTCACTTCCTTCCCTACCCAATGTTGTCGTATTATTTTGATTATCCGAAGCTAAAAAACCTTGTGTAATATATAATTTAGAAGGCTCAATTTGCTGTTTCATTTGTTGTGCTGTGGCTTCCCAATTTACGGTAGCATCTCTATAATTAGCATCTGTTTTAATAAGTTCTCTAACATCAATCCAATTATTATTAATTTTTTGAGTTAATAAATATTCTGATATGATAGTAGTGGATAGCAACTCACCATAAGGTACTATTTGATCATATACAAATGCTTCATTTTTATTTGTATTTTCTACTAAAAACCGCTTCATTTCTTTAAAAAAATCTGCTATTTTTTGGTGTACTTTATGAGCATTATTTGGAAATAAATTATTACTTATTTTTTGATGGTATTCAATAACATTAGCAACTGCCGTGTCTAAATTGGTAGTAGAATTGAGATAACAAGCTACTACTTTTTCTAATAAATTAGTTGTTTTTCCCATTGCAGAAACTACAATTAAAGTATTAGTATATCCTACTTTTTGCAATACATTTACTACGTTTTTTACGCCTTCAGCATCTTTTACTGAAGCACCACCAAATTTAAAAATCTGCATTCTTTATTTTGAGTTATACCAATTTAATTTTTTAATGTCGTATAAATGAATTGAAATAATTTTTATTAGATTAAGGCAAAATATTTAAACATAGCCTTTGCTATGGGTCAATATTTTAACGAAAATATGATGAAAATTAAACGATTTCATTGCGACATTATAATGTTAAATGGTATTATTTATATTTTACAATTCCTTTTTCATCTAACTGTACTACATACCAGTCTTTTAATATTTGGGCACCTACTTTTTCATAAAAACCAATTGCATTGGTATTCCAATCTAATACGGCCCATTCTACGCGTCTTAATTTTTCTTTTTTTGCTTTATCAATTACTTGATCTAAAAGCGCTTTTCCAACACCTGTACCTCTATATTGTTGCTGTACAATTAAATCTTCTAAATGTATTGTTTTCCCTTTCCAGGTAGAATATCTATTATAAAAGAGTGCCATTCCTAAAATTTCATGTGCATCATTTTCAGCTACTAAGCATTCAAATAAGTTGTTTTTAAAATCTTGCTGCAATTCAGTTAAAGTAACTATTACGGCATTGGGTTCTTTTTCAAAAACAGCTAATTCTTGTATTAAACTTAAAACGGATGACATGTCGTTATTAGATGCGGATCTGGTAGTAAAGTTCATTTTTAAAATATCTGGTATAGGTTTCTTTACAAAAATACTATTTATTTTACAGTAAACTACATTTCTTAAAAAATGAATAACTATTAAATAACAGAAAAATAATTGTAAATTTGTCAAAAAAAATATCCGATTTCTCTATGAACAACAAACATACTACCCTTGGTGAATTTATTATTGAAAATCAAAATAACTTTAAATATTCTTCTGGTGAGTTATCACGCTTAATAAACGCTATCCGTTTAGCGGCAAAAGTAGTGAATCATGAAATTAGAAAAGCTGGTTTAATTGATATCACAGGGGCATCTGGAGATATTAATATTCAAGGAGAAACACAACAAAAATTAGATGTTTTAGCTAATGATTTGTTT
>CAZSQD010000089.1:0-9107 GCA_964608925.1 uncultured Kordia sp. | reverse complement strand
TGACTTGAATCTTGCAAATCAAACTAATCTTTTGAAAATACGAAAATCAAAAGGTAATGGATGTCCAATGTACGCACCTGAAAACACCAAATGGTTTATTTTCGCATCAAAAGACCAAAATGGGAATTTGACTTTTGGCAAGTGCTCTGGATCGAAACAGTTAGACAGAACTTTTGACAAAGAAAGATTTCCAAATGCCGAATTAAATTATTCTCGAGGTTTAGAACGAAAACTTGAACTACTTGAAACCCTAAAAGAGGAAAAAATCGAGCCTATCAACAAATATGACTTATACACTTCTTTTAAAGAAGAATCATTAGAAAAATTTAAAGGATATGAAATTGAAAATGGAAATAATGCATTTTATGAGATAACTGTCAATGAAGATTTGAGTTTGAAAAGTATTAAAATTTTAAAAGAATTTGATAATGAGCAATTATCTAACGAGCTCATTGACTTTATAAAAAACAATATTTACATTGGTAGAAAAGGGAAATTAGAGTCTATATCAGCCGAAACAAAAATCATACTTGGTTTACACTATCATTTGTCCGAGAAAGAGCGAAAAAGTGTCATACTGCCTTATGTATATTAAAAAAACTGGTGCTAACACCGTATAAAATTAATTGCTGGTGCGAGCCTACTTCAAATCCTTAACCATTAGTTGTAAACTTACGTTTCCTTGCCATTCGTTTTCATCCAATACATAGGCCACATCAAACGGTTTTTCACCACTTATGGTGCTTAATTTATCACCTAAACCAAAGCCAATACCTACAAAAGAGCTACTGCCTTTTTCTTTCACAATAAAGCGGAGGTGCGCATCATCTTCCCCTACACATTTGCCATAACCTGTATCTTTTACCTGTTCACTCATAAAAGTAGGATGCATATTTTGAGGGCCAAAAGGACCTAACTGTTTGAGTACGCGATAAAACTTTGGAGTAATGTCCTTCAAGGCTATTTTACTATCAATGGTAATTTCAGGGGTTAATAGTTTCGGGTCAATTGTAGCTTTAACTACTGCTTCAAACTTGGCTTTAAATTTTTCATAATTTTCAGGAACTAAGGTTAAACCTGCTGCGTATTTATGCCCGCCAAACTGTTCAATAAATTCTGCACATTGCTCCAAAGCATTATACACATCAAACCCTTTTACGGAACGTGCAGAAGCTGCTAACTTATCACCACTCTTTGTAAATACTAAGGTTGGACGGTAGTATTTTTCTATTAAACGAGAAGCTACAATACCAATAACACCTTTGTGCCAATTGGCATCAAAAACAACGCTGGTAAAACGATCTTCTTCTTTATTATTTTGTATTTGATGTAAAGCTTCTTGTGTAATTTGTTTATCCAATTCTTTACGTTGGGTATTGTAATTTTCAATATCTACTGCAAATTGTAAGGCAGTGTTGTAATCGGTTTCAGATAACAAACTTACGGCGTGATTACCATGTTTTATACGCCCTGCTGCGTTAATTTTTGGAGCTATTTTAAAAACAACATCTGTAATGGATAACTCTGTTTTTTTTACTTGTTTTAAAAAGGCTTGAAAACCAACACGTGGGTTGGAGTTAATTACTTTTAATCCGTAATGCGCTAAAATTCTATTTTCCCCCGTTATGGGCACAATATCTGCGGCTATACTAGTGGCAACCAAATCTAAATACGATATAAAGTTTTCAATGGTTTGGTTTTTATGTTCGCCTAATGCTTGTATAAGTTTAAACCCTACTCCGCAACCGCTCAACTCGTCATACGGGTAATTACAATCGCTTCGTTTAGGGTCTAAAATAGCAATAGCGTCTGGTATTTTATCTCCTGGACGATGGTGATCACAAATAATAAAATCGATGTTTTTATTGGCGGCATATTTCACTTTATCAATGGCTTTTATACCACAATCCAATGCAATAATTAAGGTAATATCATTATCATGTGCATAATCAATCCCCATGTAGGAAACTCCATAACCCTCTGCATAACGATCTGGAATATAGGTAGTCACATTAGCGTAATCTATTTTTAAATAGGACGCCACTAAGGAAACCGCTGTGGTGCCATCCACATCATAATCACCAAATACCATAATGTTTTCTTGATTGGCAATTGCTTTTTCAATACGTGCAACGGCTTTGTCCATATCTTTCATTAAATACGGATTGTGTAAATCTTCTAATTTTGGACGAAAAAATGCTTTTGCTTGCTCGTAGGTTTCTATACCGCGCTGCACTAAAAGTGTGGCTATAATAGCATCTACACCAAGTGCTTCTTGCAAATGAGTTACTTTTTTAGCTTCAGGTTTTGGTTTTATTGTCCAGCGCATAATTTTAAATTATGGCTGATATATATACACTGTATCTTCTACCAATGTAGTTCCGTTTTGATATTCCGTTTTGGTTAATGGATACCCATCACTATTATAGGTATATTGAGCTGTAAATACGGTTATAGTACCGTTATTATTATATGTTCTTTTAGTTTTGTTATTGGGAGAAACACCAAGTACTTTTTGTATTTCTTGATATGCAAAAACTGCTGACATTGGATTATTATAGTTATCATACTCATAGATATATGATTTAGAATCCCCATTAGGCGCCAATATACCTTCTGTTAAAATATTTCCGTTTAAATCATAGGTAAATAAAACCTCTATAGTCAAGTTATTATTATTATCAAAAAACTCCGTTTTTAATATCTGATTATTTGAATTATATGTGAAATTTTGAGTTGATGTATTTCCTGAACTTATATGTAGCATTGAGGAATTTATAATTAAATTATTCGAAAATTGATATTCAATAACTCTGTAATTATCACCGAATTTCCATATTTGATTATTAGCGTTATAGTTATAATCATTTGTTTTAATATCATCATTAAATCCAGGTTGAATAAGGGTAGCAATCTCTGAATTAACAGTTTCATTAGTATTATATAAATATTCTAGATGGAGTTGAACATCAGTGGTAGTATAATGTATTTCATGCTTTATTAAAGCTCCTGATGGAGCTAAACTGGTTGTTTTTGCAGATGAAGAGTCATCATTATTACATGAAATGAATATGATAGAAGACAGTAATGGTAAAATGTAATTTTTCATAATCTTTTTTCCAAATATAAGTTTTAAGTTTTAAATTGAGGCTATCATTTTTTTAATTTTTATCGCCTTTTCAAAATGATCTAATTGATGTGTTTTTATCCACCAAGTGGCAGCCTCCATCAATTCAGCAGGATTTTCATTTTTATTTGCAAAAAACGCATAAAATGACAAGCCAACATTTGTTCCTTTTTTAGCTATTTTTTCATCACAAACGGCTATCATTTTTTGTTTTAAAATCAAATTCATAAATTTAGTTATTGTATCTCTTAAAAAAAGCGTTTCTTTATATCTTATAAAACTAACCAAAAAAAATTACAATATGCCTTTAGTTACGCCATTAGATGCCAATCATGATAAAGAAACCCAACAATTAGCTGATTTTTTCAATGAAACTCTTGGGTTTTGCCCAAATTCAGTATTAACCATGCAGCATCGTCCTGCAATTTCTAAAGCTTTTATCAATTTAAATAAAGCGGTAATGGCAAATGAAGGTGGTGTAACTTCCGCTTTAAAACGCATGATTGCTTGGGTGAGTAGTAATGCAACAGGTTGTCGTTATTGTCAAGCACACGCTATACGTGCTGCGGAACGCTACGGAGCTGAACAAGAACAGTTGGATAATATTTGGGAGTATAAAACCCACGCTGCTTTTAATAATGCCGAACGTGCTGCGTTAGCTTTTAGTTTGGCAGCTTCTGTAGTGCCTAATGCGGTTACTGAAGAAATTAAAACAGAATTATACAAATATTGGAATGAAGGTGAAATTGTAGAAATGTTAGGTGTTATTTCGCTCTTCGGCTATTTAAACCGTTGGAATGATAGCATGGGAACTTCCATAGAGGAAGGTGCCGTGGAAAGCGGTAACCAATATTTAGGAAAACACGGTTGGAATGAAGGGAAGCATGTGTAAAATTTCCTTTTAATCTCCCCAAAGGGAAGAAATTGTTGCAAATGCAATTTTAATATAATAACCCAAATAAATACAAGGGAATGATGTTGAAACTACCTACTTCCACATCATCTCTTACCACGTAACTATTTTTTAAACCTTCAATTTGTTTGGTGTTTTTTCCTTTACCACCAATTTCAAATGTATACTTTTTATCAATTAAAAAACCACCTTTTTCTGCTAAATGAATTTCATGTAGATTTTTCATTTGGTTTGCAAAAAATGTTTCTCTAATAGCACCTATTTCTACATTTTCACTTCCTAATACATACACTAAGTTCGTATTATTTAAATATAATTTTTCGGGTTTTGTTAGCGCTCCTACACCTTTTGTTGGCTTAAATAATTCCAATACTAAATCGGCTTTATTAAGTAGTTTAATGGCGTTTATTAAAAACCCTCTTGACATCCCTAAACGACTACTCAACTTAGTAATATTGGGTGTAAACGGTGTACTTTGTGCAATGGCAACTAATAACTTTCTTATTTTATAACTATCCTCATAAGTCATGTTTTCTACCGCACTTAAATCTACTTCTAAAATTAAATTAACGGTTTGCAATAGTTTTTGCGAGTAGCTTTTTTTGTTTTCTAAAAAATAAGGGTAAGCACCATATTCTAAATAATTTTTAAATGCTTTTACGGGTACGGGTAATTGTTCTTTTATTTGGCGCGCAATTTTTTTATGGTTGGTTAATATTTCGGATAATGTAAATTGTGGCAATGCTATTTTTTGGTCAAAAAGAACAAACTCTCTAAATGATAATTCTTTTAAATGATACGTAACTACTCTTCTACTTAAATCAGATTCTCCTTTATAAATTTCTAACATAGAAGAGGAGGTAAACACTGTTTTTAAATTTGGAAACTGATCATAAATTAATTTCAATTCTCGTGACCAGTTGGGGTATTTATGCACCTCATCTAAAAATAAATGTGTACCTCCTTTTAGTACAAATTCTTCTGCTAATGATATTAAAGTGTGTTCTAAAAAATATAAATTATCTAATGATGCGTACAGTGGTTCAGCATCTTTTGGTAGATGAAATTTAATATATTGCAATAAAAGGGTGGTTTTTCCTGTTCCTCGCGCACCTTTTATACCAATTAGTTTATTTGACCAATCTATTTGTGTTAACAAATAACGCTCTACACCTTTTAACTGCCCTAAAAACAACTCTTGGAGTACTAATATTTTATCCATAATGCTTTTTGTTAAAAGCAAATATATAAAATAATGTTCTTAATTAAGAACGTTTTAGTGATAAAATGTTTTTAGTTAAGAACAGTTGTAGTTGTTCTTACTTTTCAGGGAGGTTAATGGGGAAAATAAATTGTTTTAGTATTACATATAAAATACCATAATACTTTACAATATGTAAAGTATTGTTTACTTTTGTAGAAAATAAACAATATGAACATACAAGTTTTACCCAATTATGCTAAAAAAGCAGGTTTATTACTTTATATAATAGGAGCAGCTCCCTCTGCCTATTCAGGTTTTATAGCAGGAATTAATGCAGGGTCCAAGTCTGAAATTTTTAATTTCATCCCTTCGCGTTTCAGTTATTTTGAAGTGATTATGTATATTGGTATACTCGTTTATTTTCTTTCAAAAGAAAAAATTGAAGATGACTACATTAATAAGTTAAGGTTAGAATCTTTTCAATTAACAGCTGTAATTGGTGTTTCAATCACCTTTATCATGTATTTATTTTCTCATGATTTAACAACTCCTATAAATGCTGTGTTTGAAACTTTTTTATTCATTTATCTTCTTGTTTTCTATTTAAAAAAACGTGCCGATTTATGAAAAACCTTTTAAAAGTAGAACGTGCAAGAATGAATTTAACTCAAGATGCATTAGCTAAAAAACTAAGTGTTTCAAGGCAAACAATTCATGCTGTTGAGAAAGGAAAGTTCAACCCTTCTGTAACTTTGGCAATAAAAATGGCTAAATTATTTAAGGTTTCGGTTGAATATTTGTTTGATATTGAAGAATAACTATCTCTCCCTTTCGAGGAGATTAAGAGGGGGTTTTCCCTCCTACCACAATCACAATTTCACCTTTAGGTGCTTTTTTAGTGTAGTGTGCTAAAACTTCGGTTGCTGTACCACGTATAGTTTCTTCATATAATTTTGTCAATTCCCGTGATACCGAAACTTGACGGTCAGCTCCAAAATACTCCACAAAATGCCCTAATGTTTTTACTAATTTATGTGGCGATTCGTAAAAAATCATAGTTCGGGTTTCTTCCGCTAAAAAATTAAAACGCGTTTGGCGTCCTTTTTTAACAGGTAAAAACCCTTCAAAAATAAATTTATCATTTGGTAAACCACTATTTACCAATGCAGGTACAAATGCTGTTGCCCCAGGTAAACATTCAACTTCTACATTGTTTTGTACACAAGCACGGGTTAATAAAAACCCAGGATCAGAAATTGCAGGTGTACCTGCATCACTAATTAAAGCACAGGTTTCTCCATTTTGAATACGGTTTAAAACCCCTTCAACGGATCGATGTTCATTATGCATGTGATGGCTATACATTTGCGTGCCAATTTCAAAATGTTTGAGTAATTTCCCGCTGGTACGAGTGTCTTCTGCCAAAATAAAATCGACTTCCTTTAAAATACGGATAGCTCTAAAGGTAATGTCTTCTAAATTTCCAATAGGCGTGGGTACTAAATATAATTTACTCATTAGTATTTGCCTTCAATAAATGTTAAAAAACGAGCTTCATAAGCTTCTTTATTTTCCCAATTATCATATTCAGGCTTTACCATTGTGTTTAAAAACTCTAAAGCTTCTAACTCACCACCTAACGTATTTAATTGTGAAATTACACGGTTAAAATCTTCTGTACTGCCGTTAAATAAATGCTTTACAAATGCAATGCGGTCATTTAAGCCAATAGTAATTCCTCTTTTTAAACGATCATTTAATGACTTAGTAATCGTTAAATCTTCTGCTGTTGGGGTAACATCTTCTTTATCATTTTTTGAAATCGTTGAAGTGGCAATCATTTCTTGAAACAAATCATCTACTTGTTGCGTTTCTGGTTCCATTTGCGCTACAATATCAATCATTTTTTCTGTAGCTGGTTCTAGTAAATCGGATGCTACAGGTTCATTCGCAATAAATAAATCTTCATCTAAAGTAGAAATTAAGTCTTCCTCTTTAAATGTTTTTTCTACTACAGGTGTCTCTGATTGTAAAACTGATTCTGGTTGTGCATTAAAAAATTGCAAAACCGCAGTTTTTTCATATAATTTCCTTGCTAATACGTGCAGTTTTTCAGCATCATTTAACTTACTGGTAATTAATATTTTTTCGGCTAATGTGTCTATTTCTGTTTTCAAGGCATTTTTCATCTGTAAAAAAAGTATTTTATGGTTGTAAGGTACTAAAATTAACGTAAAAAAAGAGTAGTATATTGTTTATAAATTTTCACTTCAAAAAAAGCACAATCTATTTTTTTGTGTAGCTTTGTAAATCAGATATAATAATTTTTATAAACCAAAATCATGTTTTTAGAAAATACCGTAAATCATAAAGAAAAATTTGGATGGATTGAAGTGGTTTGCGGATCTATGTTTTCTGGTAAAACAGAAGAATTAATACGCCGTTTAAAACGCGCGCAATTTGCGAAACAAAAAGTAGAAATTTTTAAACCTGCTATTGATACACGTTATGATGATGAAATGGTGGTTTCTCATGACTCCAATCAAATACGCTCCACACCTGTACCTGCAGCAGCAAATATTCCTATTTTAGCAGATGGTTGTGATGTGGTTGGTATTGATGAAGCGCAATTTTTTGATGATGGTATTATAAAGATATGTAACGACTTAGCCAATAGTGGTATTAGAGTTATTGTTGCTGGTTTAGATATGGATTTTAAAGGAAATCCTTTTGGACCAATGCCTGCATTAATGGCAACTGCAGAATATGTAACTAAAGTACATGCGGTTTGTACACGCACAGGTAATTTAGCACAATACAGTTATCGTAAAGCCGCAAGTGAAGATATTGTTTTATTAGGCGAAGTGGAAGAGTATGAGCCACTAAGTAGAGCTGCATATTATAAAGCGATGCTTAAAGAAAAAATAAAAGATTTTGATGTAGAGGCTGATGAGGTTTCTGTAAAATCATAATAATGAATGCTATTCAAGAAACTATATTAGAAATTGACTTGCAAAAGTTAAAGCATAATTTCGAATTTATTAAATCTAAAATTAATTCAGAAACCAACGTTTTAGCAGTTGTAAAAGCCTTTGCGTATGGTAGTGATGCAGAAGAAATTGCCTTATATTTACAAAAATTAAATGTCGATTATTTTGCGGTTGCCTACACACAAGAAGGTGTGCAATTACGTAATGCAGGGGTTACCAAGCCTATTTTAGTTTTACACCCACAACCCATACATTTTAAAACCTTAATAAATAGTTGCTTAGCACCAAGTATTTATAGTTTTAGAACTTTAAACGCTTTTTTACAAGAAGCAAAAAAAGTAAAAACTACAAACTATCCTATACATTTAAAATTTAATACCGGGTTAAATAGGCTAGGGTTTATTGAGACTGATATTTCTCAAATTAAAAATACATTAAAAGAAAATGATACAGTAAAAGTTACTTCTATTTTTTCGCATTTAGCAGCAAGTGATGATGGAAATGAAGAAGAATTTACTCAAAAACAAATTGAATTATTTAAACAGATAAAAAGTAACTTTGAAGCATTTGATAGTTCTATATTTTATCATTTAGTCAATACATCAGGTATTTTAAATTACCCCGAAGCACATTTTAATATGGTGCGCTGTGGTATTGGTTTATACGGTTTTGGAAATGATAAAAAACACGATAAACAGCTACAGCCTATTGCGAGTTTAAAATCGGTTATTTCACAAATACATACCTTACAAAAAGGAGAATCTTTGGGGTACAATAGAGCTTTTATAGCAACAAAAATTACACAAACAGCAACTATACCTATTGGTCATGCTGATGGTATTTCTCGCCAATACGGTAATGGTAACGGGTTTG
>CAZSQD010000088.1:0-9202 GCA_964608925.1 uncultured Kordia sp. | reverse complement strand
AATGAAGCTAAACGAAATAAAATTAAATGGGCCGTTACACTAATTGCTATATTAACCATGATACCCGCAGGTTTTACCTTTGTAAAAGTTTTGGAAAAAAGTAATACAGATAAAGATATCCGTAATTTTGTAAAAAATGAAATTAAAAGTAATGATGCGTTATTTTTAAATAATCACGAAACTAATTATGATGACAAAACATTATCTCTTTCTTTTTTAGACGAAGTAAGTGATGCCACTATTGCCGATTTAGAAAACGAAAAAAACACCAATTACCCACACTTAAAAGATTTTACTTTAAAAATAAAAGGAAACAAAATAAAAAGTTTTGATCTAATTTCAAGCGCCTACCAAGATGCTCAAAAACGGTTAAACGAAAAAGATAATGTAATTAGTGGCTTACAAGGTAGTATTGATAATTTAAAAAGAGAATTAGCCATTAAAAATGGTAATATTCCATTAGATTTTTTGCAGATATCTAAAGATGCGAAAATTAATTTTCAAGCTTTAAAAACCATTTCTTTTACGGAAGAGTTATGTTCTAACTTTAAAAAAATAGACACACTACCAACCGCTATTGCACATTGGAAAAATACGGTAGCCGACACCACACAACACAAAAGAAATTACGAATTACAAAAGTGGTTACAACAGGAAATGAAATTAGATACATTGTATTTAAAATAGTTAAGAAAGTTAAAATTTTATGAGCAATTTTCACTCCTTTTAACCGCAAAGGGAATATGCAATATTTACTATAAAAACATATCTATTTATTGAGAGGTACTTTTTTTAGCAATCGCCCCACAATTAATATCCTGAAAATCTAAAATTAAGCATCTGTCTTATTTTTTCATACACTAACGGAAATTCTTGCCTAAACGCTACTGGACTTTCAATAAAGCTTTCTACCGCAACTGCTAAAAATTCAAATTTATTGGTGAATGCGTAGCTTCTAAAATAACCTGAACTTAATAATTTTTCTTTTATTTTAGGATTATGCAGCACCTTATGTAACTCATTAAAACTTGCTATAAACAAAGTAGCTGTAGTACTTTTATGCCGTAAACAATTTAAATGGATAGCGTGTGTAAATTCATGAATACCCAAATTAATATTATCATGTGTATCATCATAACCTGCTATAAAATCTTCCCAAGAAAGCACTAATGCTCTCATTTTAGGGTTAAACTCTCCTTTGTGCATTTCATCATTTGCTTTTGAATAAAATGCTGCAGGATATACTAAAACATGTTGTATAAGTGGTAACTGATATTTACGCATCCCAAAAGTTAACATTGTTACTGTAGCCGCAATGCGTACTTCTTTTTCATCATCAATAACCAAGTTTTCTCTACCTACAAAATTTTTCTTGTGTATAAAAGTAGCTAAACGATGCTCAAAGTAGGTTTTATACCGATTAGAAAGTTTATTATAAAATGGGAAGTTTGCTCTTAAAATTTTTAACTCATGTGCTGTAAGTCTTCTTTTGTGCCAATATAAATGTACCCAAAGTGGTTTTTTAAAAAGTTGAACACTAACAATATCTGCTATTTTAACTACCGAAAATAACAAAAAAAGAGAAACTAAAGTAATTAAGGGAGTGCTCAAAAGTAATAAAGTTAAGGTTAAAAAAAACAATAATACAAACCTACACTAACAACCCAAAATTATATTCGCTTTTATTCTTAAAAATTAAATTATTACACTAGTAATTAACCAACTTCATTTTATTTATTTTTAGATATAAACACATGATAACTAAACCCTTTATTAGGTTATCGTTCCATAATTAAAAAATAGCTTTTAATTTTTCACATCTAACGCATCACGCAGTGCGTTACCAATTAACATAAATGCCATAACCAAACTCATAATGGCCAAACCGGGTATGATTGCCAAATAAGGTTTTCCTAAAATTATGTAGGAGTAATGGTCTTTTATCATAGCACCCCAGCTAGGTGTGGGTGGTTGTGCACCAATACCTAAAAAGCTCAAACCGCTTTCTATTAAAATAGCAGCAGCAAAATTAGCAGCTGAAATTACAATTACAGGTGCTAAAATATTTGGTAATATATGCTTAAATATTATACGAAAATCACTAAAACCTAAAGCGCGAGCTGCGGTTACATATTGTTCCTTTTTTACGCTTAATATTTGCCCACGTACCACACGCGCCACTTCTACCCACATGGTTAACCCAACTGCAATAAACACTTGCCAATACCCTTTACCCAATGCTAAAGTAATGGCTATTACCAACAACAACGTTGGTATGGACCACGCAATATTGATAAACCACATAATAATAGCATCTATTTTACCACCATAATACCCTGCAATTGCACCTAAAAATATACCAATTAGTAAGGATATAAATACCGCTACAAAACCTATAAAAAAGGAAATACGCGCACCAACCAACACTCTACTCAATAAATCTCTACCGTACTTATCGGTTCCTAAATAAAATGTTTTTTGGCTACTATTTTTTGCAATTACTTCTTCTATATTTTTACTATTACTAAAATTAGAAGCAATAAAGGTTTGTGCTAAATTATTTGATAATTCACTATATGGCGTAACAATTAAGCGATTGCCTACTATTTCATAAGCGCTTATTGGCAATTCGGTTGCGCGGGTTTGTGTGCCAAATATAAGTTGATCAAAAAAGGATTGTTCCGTAGGGTTCGCTTCTGGTATAGTTAGCATTTGCACTGTAAAACCTAGTGATTTGGAATGGATTGACAAATGCATTTGATTGGCATTTTGTGAGTTATCAGGCGCAAAAGCATACGCAAATACGGCTACCAAACCACACAATATAATATAACCCAAACTCAAAACGCCCCAAAAATCTTTTTTAAATTTTTGAAGCGCAATAGCGGTTAATGAGGTTGATTTTTCAATCATTTTAACATTCATAGCATGAAATTAAAGTATTGATTTCAGCTTTTAATATCGGCAAATGCTTGATTAAAATAGACCAAATATTTTCATCTGAAATATTATCATACGCATGTATTACTTGGTTTCTTAATCCAATAATAGCTTTTGCTTCTGTTATTTTATTTTCATAAGAAGCATCTTTTTTAACAATTCTATTTATGGCTTCTCCTATAATTTCTAAATCGCGCTCTACCGTTCTTTTTAGCATTGTATTTTTTCTATATTTTAAAAAGTCTTTTTCTTCTTTTTCAAAATACTGTTCTATTTCAGCTATTGCTAATTGAACATCATAAAGCCATTTTAATATGCGGTTATCCATAAATAAGAGCTTTACTTTTATTTATGGACTGTATTAAAATAGGATTTTTTAAAGTTTGGGACTCTACTAAATCAACTTCTCTATTAAATATTTTTTTTAATTTAGATTTTAAAGTCATATAGTTTTCAAAATAAGATGCTAAATCAATTTTTTTAAATTTCACCAATACATCAACATCACTATTTTTATTAAAATTTCCTGATACAACTGACCCAAATAAATGCAATGTTTCTACTTTGTGAAATTCACAAAGCTCCTGTATCAATTTATTTTTAGTCAATTCCATAATTAACTTAATTTTTTAAAGCTACTTTTTGCTTCCTTCTAATGTTATTTAACTGTAAATCTTCCAATACATTTATAGCTTCATCAATATATACGTCTTTAGTAATATACTCATGCCAAGTGATTCTTTTTTTACCTAAAACCGAATCTTTTTTAATCAATTCTTGTTCATAAGGTAAAGAGGTAATTATCAAATTATTTTTATACTTTTTTAAGGCTTTAAATTTTTCTGAAACGGTTTCTATACGCTTGTTTTCTGACAAATAATCGGCGTATTTTAAAGAAATATCGTTATCATCTGACTGTGTTTTAAACCATCTTGCTTGCTCTTCAATTAATTTTAATTGTGCATTATTTTGCATACGCAATGTACTTTTTGAAATGGTTGCTTCATAATTAATAAACCCATCCCAAGCGGTATAATTTGCTTTTTCAATTTTATCCCACGGTAATGGATTGTCTTGATCTTTTTCACCTACATCAATAAAGCTATAACGATCTACCACTACTACATCACTTTTTACACCTTCCAGTTGGGTAGAACCTCCATTAATACGATAAAACTTTTGCGTAGTTACTTTTAACGCTCCAACATCTCCCATATCATTATTACGCACAAAACGGTTTAAATCTACCACGTTTTGAACGGTTCCTTTACCATACGTTTGTTGGCTACCAATAATAATGGCACGCTTATAATCTTGCAATGCTGCTGCTAAAATTTCTGATGCGGATGCAGATAATTCGTTTACCAAAATAACCAAAGGACCGTCCCATAAAATAGATTTATCGGTATCTTTTAATACTTCTGGTTTTTTATCTGCTGTTTTTACTTGTACAATAGGCCCTTCCTTTATAAACAAACCTGCCATATCCACAACGGTTTGTAAAGAGCCACCACCATTGCTACGCAAATCAATTACCAAGCCTTCCATACCTTGTTTTTTTAAGCGAATAATTTCTTGTTTTACATCTGAAGAGGCATTCCTGCTTTCTTTATAATCTTTAAAATCTACATAAAATTTTGGTAAATTTATCAGTCCAAATTTTCTATTATTTTTATCAATTACTACGGATTTTGCATAGGTTTCATCTAACTCCACCACATCACGCTCAATCATCATTTCATTTGTAGAACCATCCACTTTTTTAATGGTTAAAAATACTTTTGTTCCTTTTGACCCTTTAATTAACTTTACGGCATCATTAATACGTACGCCTAAAATACTGGTTACTTCCAATTCATCTTCTTGCCTAACGCCTGCAATTACATCTCCAACTTCTAATATTTGACCTCTCCATGCTGGACCTCCAGAAATTAATTCTACAATTTTAATTTCATCATTTTTCTTTTGTAAACGTGCGCCAATACCTTCTAATTTACCAGACATATTTTGATCAAAACGCTCCTTATCTCTTGGTGCAAAATAAAAGGTATGAGGGTCAAACTCTTCTACAATAGCATTGATATAGTTGGTAAAATAATCCTTACGTTCCAAATCCTCCATAATATCATAGAGTTCCTTTAAATTTTCTACTGTTTTTTGACGCGCTTCAACTTCTGCTTCCTTTTTTGTTAATGGTTTTTTTATTTCAATTTCTTTTTGGGGAACGCTGTCTTCATCAACCTCATTTATTGTTAACTTATCATCATAATAACCAATTGTAGATAGTTTTAATTGCTGACGCCAACGATTTTTCATTTCCTTTTTAGTGCGTACATATCCTCTTTTTTCATAATCCACATTAATAATTTCGTCCTTTGAATAATCAAATGGTTTTTCTAAAACTGCTAAGGATAATTTCTCAACTTCCTCCATTCTTTTCATTAATCGGTTATATACTACATTAAAAAATGTAATATCTCTATCAATAATTTGATTGTCTATTTGGGTTCTATATTTTTCAAATTCTTTAATATCCGAAGCATAAAAATAACGTTTTAATGGATCTACACTTTCCATATAATGATCAAAAACGTGTTTTGAAAAATCATCATTTATTGTTTTAGGGTTGTAATGTCCACGTTCTAACACGTACGTTATCAACTCTATTAACAACTTATCTTTATCAGGGTCATTAAATGTTTTATTAGTAAAACTACATGACGTTATGGCTATTACTGATATTAGAAGTACTATTTTAAAATTTTTCATCATCATATTATGGGATATCGTTTAGGTTCAAAATCCTATTTGAACTGTTAAAGTTACTGAAAAAAACGTACCAAAGTCATGCAACTCTCCTTAAAATTTTCTTAAAAGGTATTATCTTCGTTTTAAATGCTATTTTTGTACCTTAGCATTTTCAACTAACAAACAACAAAAATGAGCGATAGACCTCTAATTTTAATTACCAATGATGATGGCATTACAGCTCCCGGTATCCGTACTTTAATAGAAGTAATGAATGAATTTGGGGATGTATTTGTAGTTGCACCAGACAGCCCACAAAGCGGTATGGGACATGCTATAACCTTAGATTCTACATTACATATTGAATCGTTAAACTTAAATGATGGCCCTCAAATTGAATACAGTTGCTCTGGCACACCTGCCGATTGTGTAAAATTAGCCGTAAATGAAATTTTAAATCGCAAACCCGATTTGTGTGTTTCAGGTATCAATCATGGAGCAAATTCAGCCATAAACGTATTGTATTCTGGCACTATGAGCGCTGCTATTGAAGCTGGTATTGAAGGAATTCCTTCCATTGGGTTTTCTTTATTAGACCACAGTTGGAATGCTAATTTTGAACACTTAAAAAAACACATTCGTACCATTGTAAAAAATGTATTGGAAAACGGGTTACCTGAAGGAATTGTGCTAAACGTAAACTTCCCTAAAGACCAAATAAAAGGCGTAAAAATTTGCCGACAAGCAAAATCAAATTGGATTGAAGAATTTGACAAACGTACCAGCCCGCAAGGGAAAGAATATTATTGGTTAACAGGTACTTTTGAAAATCAAGATAAAGGCGAAGATACCGATATTCATGCATTAGAAAGCGGTTATGCTACTATTGTACCCGTACAATTTGACTTAACAGCACATCATTTTATACAAAACTTAAATACTTGGAATTTTGAAAATTAAACAAGAGGTTTTTAAAGGATTTTTATTAGGCATACTCACTTCCGTAGTGGGAGTTGTTATTTGCACCTATATCATTGCAAACGTAAAAGGAGCATCGTTTTCAGATACTTTTTATATGTTTAAAAACGGAGGAAGACTTTGGATGTTATTAGCTTTAGGATCCATACCCATGTTAGGAACGTTCTTTTTATTGTTACAAAAAGATTTAGAATATAAAGCAAGAGGTGTAGTTTTAGCTACCTTACTCGTTTCATTTATTGCATTTGGCTTTTATCTTTTATAAAATAATAGTATGAAATATTACATCATAGCAGGTGAAGCATCGGGTGATTTACACGCTTCTAACTTAATGAAAGCCATCTTGCAAGAAGATGTACATGCTGAATTTCGGTTTTGGGGGGGTGATTTAATGGAAGCTGTTGGTGTTACATTAGTAAAACACTACCGTGAATTAGCTTTTATGGGGTTTTTAGAAGTTGTGATGAATTTACGCACCATCACCAAAAATATTACATTTTGCAAAAAAGATATTGCCCAATACCAACCCGATAAAATTATTTTTATTGATTACCCTGGTTTTAATTTTCGCATTATGAAATGGGCGAAACCTTCAGGTTTTGAAACCCATTATTACATATCACCACAAATTTGGGCGTGGAAAGAAGGGCGTATAAAAGACATTAAACGTGATGTTGATGAAATGTACGTGATACTTCCTTTTGAAAAAGATTTTTATGAAAAAAAACACAATTACCCCGTTCACTTTGTAGGCCATCCTTTATTAGATGCTATTAAAAATAAAGTACCTGTGGATAGTTTTGAATTTAGACGTGAAAACGGTTTGAATGACAAACCCATTATTGCATTATTACCTGGTAGCCGACAACAAGAAATTAAAAAAATGTTAGCCTTAATGCTTTCCGTAGTAAAAGATTTTCCTAAATATCAATTTGTAATTGCAGGTGCTCCAAGTCAAGACTTTGATTTTTATAAGCAATTTATCAATAATGAAAACATCAATTTCATTAGCAATAAAACCTATGACTTATTGAGCTTATCTACTGCTGCATTGGTAACTTCTGGCACCGCAACTTTAGAAACCGCATTATTTAAAGTACCACAAGTGGTATGCTATAAAAGTAGTAATGTATCCTATCAAATTGCTAAACGTATTGTAGATTTAAAGTACATAAGCTTAGTTAATTTAATTATGGACAAGGAAGTGGTAAAAGAATTGATACAAGTAGAATTAAATACCAAAAACCTAAAAATTGAGCTCAATAAATTATTAGATGCCGATTATAGATGCGATATGTTTAATGAATATTACGATTTAGAACAAAAATTAGGAGGTAGTGGCGCCAGTAAAAATACCGCAAAACTAATTGTAGAGAAATTGAAATAATGAAAAAAATTAGTCTAGTTTTTACGTTACTATTGCTTTTAACTGCATGTAAGTCGAAAAAAGTAATCACAAACAAGCGACCTACAAAACCAAGAATAGTTAATACTAAACGCCCTACAAAATCAACTAACACCACTTCTAAAAAAAATACTAACACAAGTATTTCTACTCAAAAAATAATTAATAAAGCCGTTAGCTTTAAAGGTACTAAATACAAATATGGTGGCACTACAAGGTCTGGGATGGATTGCTCTGGATTAATGTTTACCTCTTTTAAAGCAGGAAATATTAATTTACCACGCACAGCAAGTGCTCAAAGTAAAAAAGGAAAGCGTATTGCAACTAAAAATATTCTAAAAGGAGATTTAGTATTTTTTAAAACCCGTAAAAAAAACCGTATTAATCACGTAGGTTTAGTAGTAAGTCACACTAATGGAAATGTAAAATTTGTACACACCTCTTCTTCAAGAGGCGTTATGATTTCCTCTCTAAAAGATGGTTATTGGGCAAACACATACGCAGGAGCAAGACGCATAAGTAGCGCCTCTAAAACAAGTTCAACAAACTCAAGTTCAACAAAAAAGTACATTGTAAAAAAAGGAGATACTTTTTATGGGATTGCTGAAAAATATAGAGGTGTAAGTGCACAAAATATTATGGATTTAAATCGGTTATCGGTTGCTGATTTAAAACCAGGAATGGTATTGAAAATACCTAATTAAATAACTGATTTTCAGCAATTTATTATAAAATGACTACCTTTTAGTCATGAAACTACTCAATTTTACGATTATAAAACTCACGCTATTTTTAATAGTTGGGATTCTTACGGGGTATTATTATCCCATTTCAATAACAATAATACTACCTATTCTCTTTATTATTTTAAGTGTTTTATTTGGCTTCTACTGGTTTACTAAAAAACAGCAATCGGTGATTTTTGGAATAACCAGTTATGTATTGATTATTTTTATAGGCATACTAACCATAACGGTGCATACGCATAAAAACCAGCAGCAGCATTATTCACATTTTTTATCAGTAACACCACAACAAACCATACAATTACAAATTTTTAAAAAACTAAAACCCAATAGTTTTTATAGTAAATTTTTAGGAAATGTAATAGCCATCAATAACCGAAAAGCA
>CAZSQD010000087.1:0-9278 GCA_964608925.1 uncultured Kordia sp. | reverse complement strand
AAAAACCACCTTCTGCTTGCCAAACATTTTTACCTACGCTATAGGCACCATGAGATCCTCCAGGTTTATTAGAGTTTATGGTTTCGGTGTATTGTGCATTTGTAATTCCTGTAAAAAGGAAACAAAATAAGGTTGTAATTTGGAGTAATTTTATCATAATAGTTTGAATCAGATTATAAAAATACAGTTTCTCTTAAAATAAACCGTTAAAACTCAATTAAAATATGAGCTTGAACTTTGCAACTTACTATTTTTATGTAGCTTTGTGCATATAGATAACGCATTTTGCGTTTTTTTGGTATTTAGAAGTATAAAAATATGATTTATCAAGCATCGGCAACAGGTTTATTGGGTACAATAGCCACTTTATTAGCCATATATTATATTGCAAAATTTGTAATGCGTTTAGCAGCTCCTTATTTAATGAAATTTGCTGCAAAAAAAATGGAACAAAAAATGAAAGAGCAATTTGGAAGTAGGCAAAATTTAGCTGAACAGCAAGAAACTCAAATCAAAAAGGAAATACCTAAAGAAAAGAAAAAAGTAGGTGATTATATTGACTTTGAAGAAATAGACGAATAACTATGAAATTTAATTTAAAAAAAATAGGCCCACATATATTGATATTTATCTTGTTTGTAGTGGCTTCAGTAGCTTATTTTTCACCTATTTTACAAGGTAAACAAATTAAACAGTCAGATATTGCCCAATATATTGGTATGTCAAAACAGTTTAAAGCTTTTAATAAAGCTACAGGAACAGAAACGTATTGGAATGATGCCGCTTTTGGTGGCATGCCAACCTATCAATTGGGAGCGCAATATCCGCACAATTACATCAAAAAAATAGATCATTTAATCCGATTTTTACCACGTCCTGCCGATTATGTATTTCTATATTTCATTTGTTTTTACGCGCTTTTATTAGTGTTAAAAGTTGATTGGCGATTTGCATTATTAGGCAGTTTAGCATTTGGTTTTTCTACCTATTTTATCATTATTTTAGGTGTAGGACATAATGCAAAAGCACATGCTATTGCCTATATGCCATTGGTATTAGCGGGTATATTTTTGGTTTTTCAGAAACGATATATCTTCGGGTTTTTACTTACCGCCCTTGCAATGGGGTTGGAGTTGAGTGCAAACCACTTCCAAATGACCTATTATTTGTTACTTTTAGTTTTAGTAATAGGCATTGTATTTTTAATAGAAGCTTTTAAAAACAAACAATTACCCCACTTTTTTAAATCGGTAGGAATATTATCCGTAGCGGTAATTTTAGCGTTAGGGTTAAATGCAACCAATTTAATGGCAACTTCGGAATATGCTAATTTTAGTACCCGTAGTAAAAGTGAATTAACTATAAATGCTGATGGGTCTCAAAAAGTACAACAAGAAGGGTTAGATAAAAGTTACATTACCGAATATAGCTACGGAATAGGCGAAAGTTTAAATATTTTTGTACCCCGTTTATTTGGAGGTTCTAATAATGAACCCATTGCAAAAGATGCAGTTTCCGTAAAGCAGATGCAAAAAATGTTTAAAATATCAACTCCAGAAGCACAAGCGTTTTCTGGGCAATTGATGTACTGGGCAAATCAAAGTTATGTGGCAGCACCCGCTTATATTGGCGCAGTAGTCATCTTTCTATTTGTATTAGCATTATTTTTGGTAAAAGGGCGTATGCGAAGGTGGATAGTGGCAGGCGGAATTTTAGTATTGTTACTTTCATGGGGTAAAAACTTTAGCATTCTAACCAACTTTTTTATTGATTATGTGCCGTTTTACAACAAATTTAGAGCGGTAAGTTCCATACAAGTTATTTTAGAAATGATTATCCCATTATTTGCTGTAATTGGATTGTATCGTTTTATACAAGACTATGAGCAAAAAGAAGAAAAACTAAAAGCATTAAAATATACGGTAGGTATTACCGCAGGTTTAGGCATATTGTTTTATCTATTAAAAGGAAGTTTGTTTGATTTTGTAAGTCCAAGAGACGGAATGCTTATTGAAAATTATGGACCCGATTTTATCCATGCCATTAAAGCACAACGAGAGGCTTTATTTACAGGAGATGTATTGCGTACACTTGCTTTTGTATTATTTACAGCAACTGCATTATGGTTGTATTTAAAAGATAAAATGAAAGAAAATATCGTGCTATTAGTGATAGGATGTTTGCTTGTTTTTGATTTGGTAGGTGTTGATAAACGCTATGTAAATGAAGAAAATTTTGTAAATGTAAGTGAGGTAAATACTCCGTTTAGGGCAAGTCAAGCTGATACTGATATTTTGAAAGATAAAACCCAATATAGAGTGTTGGACTTAAGCGGAAATCCGTTTAACAGTGCAAGAGCATCTTATTTTCACAAAGCTTTTGGAGGGTATCATGCAGCAAAACCGAAACGTGCAGCTAATTTATTTGAGTTTTACATTTCCAAAAATAAAGTCAGTGTTGTAAATATGCTGAATATAAAATATATTATTCAAGAAAATAAAGGACGAAAAGTAGCTTTAAATAATCCGTATGCAAATGGAAATGCTTGGTTTGTAAAAAAACTAAAAACGGTAGCAACGGCAGATGAAGAAATTTTAGCGTTGGATAAAATGGATTTGAAAAACGAAGCTGTAGTAAATGTTTCAAGAATAATATCTGAAAAATATACAGTAGATTCATTAGCTATCATAAAATTAACAGCTTATAAACCCAATCATTTAAAATATGAAAGTAACAATACAAATGATGGTTTTGTAGTATTTTCCGAAATGTATTATAAAGACGGTTGGGAAGCTACAATAGATGGTGTGAAAACACCAATTGTACGTGCAAATTATGCCTTAAGAGGTTTGTTGGTACCCAAAGGAAAGCATAAAATAGCATTTAAATTTGAACCACAAGTTATTAAAAAAGGAAGCAGAATAGCACTAGCAAGCTCAATATTATTAGCGTTGTTAATTTTAGGCGGTTTGTTTTATACTCGTAAAAAACTAAAAGTATCGTAAAATTACGTCAGTTCGAGTGTTCTGATTTTTTTATCAGAATGTATCGAGAACAAGTTATTTTAAGTTATATAAATTAATTAGGAGTCTTTCAGAGATACCTGATAGGATAGAAGGGAAATGAAAAAAGTACTCATCATTACATATTATTGGCCACCCGCAGGAGGACCTGGAGTGCAACGCTGGTTGAAGTTTGTAAAATACTTACCTCAATTTAGGGTGCAACCCGTTGTGTATTGCCCTGAAAACCCCAATTATCCTTTAGTAGATACTAATTTGATAGCTGAAGTTGCTCAGGAAATAGAAATTATAAAACAACCCATTTTTGAGCCGTATCAATTCGCATCCATATTTTCTAAAAAACAGACTAAAACAATAGCTTCAGGTATTATTAATACGAAGAAACAATCGTTTGTAGAAAAAACATTACTGTACATAAGAGGAAATTTCTTTATCCCAGATGCTCGTAAATTTTGGGTAAAACCATCGGTTAAATATCTGAATAACTACATTCAAAAAAATAAGATAGACACCATTATCACTACAGGTCCACCACACAGCGTGCATTTAATAGGTTTGCAGTTACAAGCGCAATTAAACGTAAAATGGATAGCCGATTTTAGAGACCCATGGACCACAATTGGATATCATCAAAAATTAAAATTAACAAAGGCATCTGAACAAAAACATAAACAATTAGAACAACAAGTATTGCAAAATGCTAATGAAATTTTGGTAACCAGCCCTACCACAAAAATCGATTTTCAGCAAATTACCCAACAACCCATAACAGTTATTACCAATGGTTTTGATGATATTAACCTAGGAAAAGTTAATTTGGATGATAAATTTACTATTTCGCACATTGGGTCATTATTAGCGGAAAGAAATCCGATAGTATTATGGAAAGTTTTATCCGAATTAATACAGGAAAACACTAATTTTTCAACCCATTTTGAGTTAAAATTGATAGGTGCTGTAAGTAATGAAGTATTAAAAAGTATACAACAAGCAGGTTTGCAACCTAATTTAAATGTATTGGGTTATGTATCACATCAAGAAGCACAATTGGCACAACAAAAATCACAAGTATTGTTGTTAATAGAAATTGATTCGGAAATTACCAAGTGTATTATACCTGGTAAATTATTTGAGTATTTACAAAGTGGACGACCTATTTTAGGTTTCGGACCACAAAATGCCGATTTTAAAACAATCATTTCTCAAACCAATACTGGTAAATCATTTGGGTATGAAGCTTCAGACAAAAAAGAAATTAAAAACTATATTTTAACTTGTTTTGAAAGTTATCAGCAAAAACAATTAAAAGCAAACGGTATTGGTATTCAAAAATACCATAGAAAACAATTAACACAGCAGTTGGTTAGTGTATTAAATAGTTAATAACTTTATTGATAATTAGAAAGTTAAGTGTTTATTTTTCGTTTATTGTAGTCCCTAATAAAACGAAAAATATAGTACTCGCGTTACTATTGCCATTATTTGCGATAGCACAAATACCAACGTATTACAATACCGTTGATTTTACTTTAACAGGTGATGCTTTAAAAAATCAATTATCTGTATTAATAACCACTACACATACTACCGAATTATATTATACGTCCAATTCACAAGTAGACGTTTGGGATGCAGTAGAGCAAACTGATTTAGCACCAATTAATAATGCAAATGTATTTTTAATATATGGTTATAATGATGTGGATGCCATTACTAAAAATGATAAAAATAGAGATAAAACCTTATCGTGTCATCAATCGGGTTGTATTGGCTTATGGAATAGAGAGCATGTGTATCCAAAATCATTAGCTAACCCAAGTTTGGTAACTAATACCCCAAGTGCGGGTACGGATGCACATAATTTACGTGCTTGTGATGGGCAAATGAATAGCTCCAGAAACAATAGACCTTATGAAAATGGTATAGGCGATGCGGGGATTACACCCACAACAGGTAATTGGTACCCTGGAGATGAATGGAAAGGTGATGTTGCCCGTATGATAATGTATATGTACGTGCGTTACCCATCACAATGTGAAGCAATAAATGTAGGAATAGGGAGTACTTCTTACTCTAATTTTGGTGATATGCCCAATATCTTTTTGGATTGGAATGTTACAGATCCTGTTTCTACGTATGAGATGAATAGAAACGATATTTTACAAGCCATACAAGGCAATCGTAACCCATTTATTGATAATCCGTATTTAGCTACTCAAATATGGAATGGTCCCACTACTCAAGATAGTTGGAATGTGTTAGCTACGGAAAATGTAATTGTATATGAAAATAATTTACAAGTGTATCCAACAGTCACTAAGGGTTTAGTGTTTATAAAAGGAGGAAACTTGGCAACATATCAATATGAAGTATTCAATACTTTAGGGCAACAAATAGCAAGAGGTGAAACTAAAAATTCAATTGATTTATCAGCTTATGCAAGCGGTGTGTATTATGTAAATGTTAAAAATAAAATTTCAGATAAGGTATTAAAGTGGTGCTTCAATAAATTAGTAGTGATACCTACATGCTGCAATAAACAATTGCTCTGTTTGGTATTTGTAAACCAACCGATGCTCACTATCTATCCTGCGTGACCAATAGCCTTGTAAATCTCCTTTTAAACATTTAGGTTTTCCAATACCCTCAAAAGGAGTTCGTATACAGTTTTTTAGTAAATCATTAATTCGTTTTACTTTTTTCTTATCTACTTTTTGCCAATATAAATAATCATTCCAAGCAGTTATTGACCACGTAATTTTCATTATTCAATACTGTTTTGTGTAGTCGTTTGGTTATTTTCCAACTCTTGTATGGATTGTAAAAGTACATCTCTATTTTTTCCTTTTAGTAAATAGGAAGTTTCTAATAAAGATTGATACTCCTCTAAAGGTAATAAAACTAAGTCTTTACCATCTTTTCTTTTAATGATAAGTTGGTTAACATCATCAACAACTTTATTGAGCCAAAACTTTAAATTGGTACGTAAATCGGTATAGTTTATAATTTCCATACTACAAATATAGCAAAAAAGTACGTAAAAGAGTACTTAGTAAATATTTATTGCTTTTATAAACTATCATATGACTCTAAAAGTAAACACCTCACCCGTTTAAAAAAGGGAGAGGTATTTATTTAATTAGTGTTATGTAAGGAGTTACCTTATTTTGTTTTCAATAGGACTTACAATCCTAATTTCTTACTCAATTTTTTATCTAAAGCATTTTTATGTACTAATACTGAGATCGCTTTTAAACGTATAAAAGCGCTACTCATATATACATAACCGCCAAATTTAATACGAGAGCCTTCGCTACCCCAAGAATTTTTTACTTTGTAATATAGGGTTCCGTTTTTATCTTTCGCAGTACCTACAATATGCATTAAATGATCATCGGTAGTGTCAAAATTTTCAAATTCTTGCTGACGATAAGCCGCGGTAATGTTTTTTTCTTTTTGTATTCCTTTTAATGCATCTTTAGTTTTTACACCATCAGCAGGTATTACGGCAATACCATTTTTAGAAGAGAATGTTTTTTCAGAAACATCTACATCTAAAGCAACACTATATCCTTTGTTTATTGCGTTACTCATTACGTGTTCAAACTCATCTAACGTTACATTATACATGCTGCCGTTACTAAAATTATCAGGTATATTTAATACAAAAGGTTTATGTAATGGTTGGTGTGTAAAAGAAGTGATAGTTACATAATTTTGAGCATCAATCCCCATTGTTTTTGCAAATTCTTTGGGCGTATAGGTTTTTCCTTCAAAATTAAAATTAGATTTATTTTTACCTAAATACACATCTAAAACACTACTAATTGCTTTTTTCCAACGTGGCGATAATTTTTTAGCAGGATTTTTAATATAAACATCTAACATCCCTTTTAAAACGGCTAACATTTCAGAATGATTATGCGTTTTTTCACCTATTGCTAAACCTGTAAAAGCTTGTTCTGGTACTAAACCATAATTAGCAACACTGTTAATAACATCATGCGCTAAACCTCCTTGGCTAAATTGTGCTTTTCCTTGTCGCATCACATAATTCCATGCTTTTGTAGGGTAGGTGTTACGTACGGTGTACATTTCCGATAAATCTACATTTTTATTTTTAATACGTTTAATTTCACTTTCTAAAAAAGAAGAGGTAGAGTAACTCCAACAAGTACCTGTGCGTCCTTGACTTTTAACCGTACTACAATCTATATTTTTAACGGTTGTAAATTCATAATCTTGTGAAAAACCTAAAAAAGAGGTCAAAACTAAAGCTGTGGTGATAATTATTTTATTCATAATAGGTTTTATATTTTATTCTGAAATTAATTTCGTTTATTTTTACGCAAAATAAGAAATTATGAGCGAAATAAAATGGAAAATCATAAAAGAGTTTCAATTTGAAGATATCACCTATAAAAAATGCAATGGTGTAGCACGTATTGCATTCAATAGACCAGAGGTGCGCAATGCATTCCGTCCTAAAACAACATCAGAATTAATAGTAGCATTGCAAGATGCAACTATTGATACTAGTATTGGTGCAGTATTAATTTCGGCAGAAGGTCCTTCGCCTAAAGATGGCGTATATTCATTCTGTTCTGGAGGCGATCAAAAAGCACGTGGCCATCAAGGATATGTGGGTGATGATGGTTACCATCGTTTAAACATATTAGAAGCACAACGTTTAATCCGTTTTATGCCAAAAGCAGTAATTGCGGTAGTACCCGGTTGGGCAGTTGGTGGCGGACACAGTTTACATGTAGTTTGTGATATGACTTTAGCGAGTAAAGAACACGCTATTTTTAAGCAAACAGATGCCGATGTTACCAGTTTTGATGGCGGTTACGGATCGGCTTATTTAGCAAAAATGGTGGGGCAAAAAAAGGCACGTGAAATCTTTTTCCTTGGAAGAAATTACAACGCTCAAGAAGCTTTTGATATGGGAATGGTAAATGCTGTTGTGCCACATGATGAGCTAGAAGATACTGCTTATGAATGGGCACAAGAGGTATTAGCAAAATCGCCAATGTCTATTAAAATGCTTAAATATGCCATGAATTTAACAGATGATGGTATGGTAGGACAGCAAATTTTTGCAGGTGAAGCCACTCGTTTAGCGTATATGACTGATGAAGCAAAAGAAGGTAGGAACGCATTTTTAGAAAAGCGTAAACCTAATTTTGAGAAAAAATGGATTCCGAATTAATGGCGAGTTTTAAACATTATTTACAAGCAGCACGTTTGCGTACGTTGCCACTTTCGGTTTCAGGAATTATTGTAGGGAGTGCTTTAGCTTCTCCAATATTTTATAAGATGCCCATTTTTTGGTTGGCAATTTTAACAACCATCGGTTTTCAGGTGCTTTCTAATTTTGCCAATGATTATGGTGATGGTATAAAAGGAACGGATGATAATAGAGTAGGCGAAAAACGTTTGGTAGCAAGCGGTGTAATTACACCAAAGCAAATGAAAAAAGCAATGATAATTACCGCAATAGCAACTTTTATAATTGCTTTTACATTAATTTATGTAGCTTTTAGTGCTGACAATTTTTTGCAATCCATTACTTTTTTAGTATTGGGTATTGCTAGTATTGTTGCCGCTGTAAAATATACGGTTGGTAATAATGCGTATGGGTATAGTGGTTTAGGTGATGTATTTGTGTTTTTATTTTTTGGTTTATTAAGTACAGTGGGTAGTTACTATTTGTACACGCATTCACTTGATAATTGGAAAGTATTTTTACCAGCATCTGCAATTGGATTACTGAGTGCTGCGGTTTTAAACCTCAACAATATGCGGGATCAAATTGAAGATAAAAAAGTAAATAAAAATACATTAGTGGTAAAGTTGGGTAGTCAATGGGCTAAATTATATCATTTCGGGTTAATAAATGTAGCTTTAATATTACTCATTTGGTTTACCAATTTAAATGGTAGTACTACACCATTTAAATGGTTATTTTCCATTGCCTTTATACCTTTATTTCATAATTTACGGGTAGTAGGCGGTAATATATTATTTAGAGAATTAGATGGTGAACTCAAAAAAGTAGCCTTATCAACTTTTTTATGTGCAGTTTTATTGGCGGTAAGTGCTGTTAATTGATTATGTTTAAAAGTTTGTAAAGAAGAAAAGATATAAAACCGCTATGCTGATAGATATAAGATGAAATTGTATAATTGTATAATTTTATTGAGTTAGTCATTTAGTTTCCGTATATTTATCTCTTTAAAACAAAGAGATATG
>CAZSQD010000086.1:0-9287 GCA_964608925.1 uncultured Kordia sp. | reverse complement strand
CATCATACACAGGTACAGCAACCTCTTTATTGGCTATAGACGCTTCGGGTAATATCATACAAGAACCATTGGCAGCAGCAAGTATGGATTGGACGTTACTAGGTAATGCAGGCACAGTAAATGGGACTAATTTTTTAGGAACTATAGATAATCAAGCATTAGATATTAGAACCAATAATATAATAAAAGCTCGTTTTACAACAAAGGGACAATTAGAGGTTTTAAATACAGGAAAATCTATTTATATAGGAGAAAATGCAGGTAATGCAGATCCTATAACCGTAGATAAAGAAAATGTAGTTATAGGTACAAATGCTTGTCAAAATATTACAACAGGAGCAACCTCTAATTATCATGGAAAATATACGGTTGGTATTGGTTATAATGCATTAACTAATTTAACAAGAGGACATAGAAATACTGCAATAGGGCATTCAGCAGCAAAAAATATAACAACAGGTGAATTTAATACGGCACTTGGCGTAGAGGCTTTGTCAGGGGCAAGTACGGTTAAATATGCAGTTGGAATAGGAATGGATGCGCTACGTAATGCTGGTGGTTGGGGAAATACAGCTGTTGGTTATAGAGCGTTGGCTGGTTTGTTTGTTCCTGCTACTCCTATGGGATTTGGAGGAAATAATACAGCTATTGGTAAAAATGCAGGTCTAAGAAATGCAACTGGTAGAGATAATGTATTTATTGGTAAAGATGTAGCTGAATTTAATACTGGAGGAAATGAAAATGTAGTTATAGGTACAGAAGCAGGAAGATCAACAGGAGTATTATCTGCTCATACAGGCCGTATTTTTATTGGTTACCAAGCAGGGATGAATGAAATGAGTGATAATAAATTATATATAGATAACTCCTCAAGTGCTACGCCTTTAATTGGGGGTGATTTTACAGCCAATCGTTTGTCTGTAAATACAGATGTAAGTACACTTACACATACTTTTACCGTAACAGGAACAGTAAAAATTACCGAATTGGTAAACTTGAAGCCAAGTGCAGCTCCAGTATCACCAGCAGAAGGAGATGTGTATTATGATAGTGCTTTAAAAAAATTGAGAGTATATACTGGCGCTACATGGGATAACTTAAATTAAAAAATAGTAGTATTTAATACCCCAAAATTAGATACCACTAAAATTCATATAGCACCTATAAATTAAGCTATATGTAAAAACGCCTCATTAAATGAGGCGTTTTTTTATGATAAAATAATATACATTATTCACTTACTTTAGTGAAGGATGATTCTCTCTACAAACTCTTAGTTCTCCTTCCATCAATAGGTAGGTTAAATACCTTTTAATTTATAGCTTAACTGGCTAAAAGTAATAGCATTTTAATACGCTGTCCTATTTTTTTCTACAATTTGTAACTTCAAAGATAAATTGTAGTGCTTTTGAGTGCACTTTTGTGAAATAATTTATTTGCTTCCAATTAGTATTATCTTCAATGCTATTTGAGGATGGGAAAACGTGCCCCACAAAAAAGATCCAATTTGAAATAATTCAAATTGGATCTTTTTTGTGGAAAATATATTTTCTTATTTAAAGAAAGTATGAGAAACTACATCTCTTCTTTCTGTAAATGTTTTATTAAAAATATTTAATTTAAACAACCAATACCCCATACATACTACTAAAATAGCTACAAACATCCAGTTTATACTATTTGCAGACCACCAATTTGATAATTCTGCTGCTCTAAAAGCATCCATTGGAGTAAATAAAAATAAAAATAAATCTTGAATTGCGTATATTAAATCTTTCATTGTGTTTAAATTTCATTAATTTTATACTCGCAAATATACGCTAATCACTATTAAACTACCAAATGATAATTAAAATCTTTAAAAAATCAAAACCAATAAATTTAGTAATAGCTACTGCTATTCTTATTTTTGGTTTTTTAAGTAGTAGTTTTCTCCCCCATTTTACTTGGAACATCAATAAGTTAATAGGTCTTTTAGTTGCCGTATTTAGTATCTTAACTGCTGATTTTATTAGTAAAAAAAATCTACTATCCAATCAAAACAGTTTTATCATACTTTTTTATGTATTGTTTTTTAGTTTGTTTTGGACAACCGCAACTGATTACGCTATTTTATATGCTAATTTCTTTACTCTTTTGGCGCTTCGGAAAATTATTAGTTTAAAATCGCAAAAAAACACCACTAAAAAAATATTTGATGCTGGTTTTTGGATTTCCGTAGCAACTCTTTTTTCGTTTTGGAGTATTCTTGTTTTTATCCTATTATTTATTGCTATTCTAATCTATAACGCTGAAAATTACAAACATTTTTTAGTTCCGTTTATTAGTGTTTTCACGCTTTATGTAATTGTAAATAGCTATAGTTTATTTCGTAACCATACATTATACCAATACAATGGCTTTAACATTACATTCAATTTTTCAGAAATTTTATCTAACAAAAATTATTTTATTTTAGGAGGCTTAGTCCTTTTAATAAGTAGTTTATTTATTTTTATTGGTAAAAAAATTAGGCACCTAACTAAAAAAAATAGAACCTCATATATACTTATTAGTATTGCTCTTTTAATAGCAATTATCATTTTCATTTTTAACCCAAAAATGGAAATACTACTGTTTACCTGTTTTCCAATATCCGTTTTATTAAGTGCAGTTTTTGAGCAAATTTCTAAAAAATGGATACAGAATTTAATATTTTACAGCATTCTAATTGCTACTGGGTTGTTATATTTTACATAGTAATGATAATATTTAAGCCGTAAGTAGTATCTTTGAAAAAGATTTTAAAAAATTACAAAATGTTTACAAAAAAAGCAAATGCCATATTTAAAGAAGTTATTGATACGTATCACTTAAAAGACGACCCTTATCAATCTTTTGAAAATAAATATGATAAAAAAGACGACTTATTAGCGCATTTATTATATCGTAAATGTTGGATTGATACTGTACAATGGCATTATGAAGATATTATACGTGATCCTAATATTGATCCTGTTGCAGCATTAGTTTTAAAACGTAAAATTGACGCTTCTAACCAAGACCGTACGGATATGGTAGAATATATTGACAGCTACTTTTTAGAAGATAATAAAAAGGTTACTGCAAAAAATGGTGCTACAATTAATACTGAAAGTCCTGCGTGGGGAGTAGATCGTTTATCTATCTTAGCTTTAAAAGTATACCACATGAATGAAGAAGCTACTCGTACTGACGCTTCAGAAAACCATTTGACAGCTTGCAAGACGAAGTTAAACACATTATTAGAGCAACGTGTAGATTTATCTACAGCAATTGACACCTTATTAAACGATATTAAAACAGGTGAAAAATACATGAAAGTATACAAACAAATGAAAATGTATAATGATGATGAGCTTAACCCAGTGTTGCGTTCTCAAAAATAATACATGCTACAAAAAACAGCACATATATTAGTTATACGTCTCTCAGCAATGGGGGACGTTGCTATATCTGCACCTGTTTTACGTGCTTTTACAGCACAACACCCTACGGTAAAAATTACGGTACTCTCCACTCCATTTTTTGAACCATTTTTTGAGGATATTCCTAATATTTATTTTTATAAAATAGATAAAAAAGGAAAACACAAAGGTATTTTAGGCTTGTATAAATTAGCTAATGAATTGGCTAAACTTAATATTGATGCCATTGCCGATTTACACAATGTATTGCGCTCAAAAATCTTAGTACGTTTACTACAGTTTAAAGGCATCACTAACCAACAAATTGATAAAGGACGAGCGGATAAAAAAGCACTCACACGTATTAAAAATAAGGTTTTTAAACCCTTAAAATCTTCTGCGGAACGGTATGCAGATGTTTTTAGAGTGTTAGGATTTCCTATTCATTTAAAAAATATAAAGCTCCCAAATCATCTTATTTTATCAGAAAAAATCACTCAATCTATTGGTGAAACCAAAAATAAAAAAATAGGTATTGCACCTTTTGCTGCGCATGAAGGTAAAATGTATCCGTTAGTACAAATGCAAAAAGTGATTGAAAAATTGGCTAAAACACATCAAGTATTATTATTTGGTGGGGGTGAAAAGGAAGCAAAACAACTAACTGAAATTGCGCAAACAAACAAAAATATAATCTCCGTAGCCAATCAATTTACTTTTAAAGAAGAGCTTGCTTTAATTTCTAATTTAGACATCATGGTAGCTATGGATTCTGGAAACGGACATTTAGCGGCAATGTATGGCATACCGGTAATTACTATTTGGGGAGTTACGCATCCGTATGCAGGGTTTACGCCGTTTAACCAACCGCAAGAAAATCAAATACTACCTAATTTAGAACAGTTTCCACTACTTCCTACTTCTATTTATGGCAATAAATATCCTGAAGGCTATTTAAGTTGTTTTGATACCATTACTCCTAAAATGATTATTTCAACAGTTGAAGCGGTTCTTGATTAAGTTGCACTAACACTTCAAAGTTTTTTATTATATTTGATATATCATAATTTTTAAAAGCTAAAAAATGACAAAATCCCTTGGTTATCAAGTAGCAGTAGATTTTTACGGATGCAAAACCGACGGTCTTAATTCATGTGAATTTATAGAAAACACATTATTAAAAGCAGCTAAAATGATGAATTTAACGGTAGTAAATACTACCATACATCAATTTTCACCAATTGGTATTAGTGGCGTTATTGTTATTCAAGAAAGTCATATAGCCATACATACATGGCCAGAACACAACTATGTAGCTATTGATTTTTTTACCTGCAACCAATCTTACAACCTAACGGAAGGTATTAATTGGCTAAAAGAAACCTTTAAAGCACAAAAAGTTACACAAACTGAGGGTAGAAGAGGGCATTTATCGGAAATTAAAAAATACAATAACGCACAATATGAGTATTAAAAAAAATATCTATTTGCTTTTTGATGATGTCAAGGGTAATAAAAAAGGGGATTATATTGTTGAGTACCTTATTTCTGGGTTAATCATTATCAATACCCTTGCTATAATTTTAGAATCCTATAAAGAGCTGAATACAAAATATCACGCTCTTTTTGTAGCTATTGAAATATTTTCAGTCATCGTTTTTTCTATTGAATATTGTATTCGAGTTTGGGTTGCCGATTTAGAGCATCCAGAGAAATCACCTACAAAAGCACGTTTTACATATATTTTTTCGTTTTTAGGACTGATTGATTTACTATCTATCCTACCATTTTATATCCCGTTCCTTATCAAAATTGATTTAAGAATACTAAGATCCCTACGTTTATTCAGGCTCTTGCGTATCTTAAAATTAAACCGACATTTTAAGTCGTTAAAAACTATTGGATCTGTTATACGAAAAACGAGAGAAGAAATATTAGTTACCGTTTTTATGGTTTCCATCCTATTAATATTAGCATCAACGCTAATGTATAATATTGAAAACGAAGCACAACCCGAAGCATTTAGTAACATAGGCGAATCCTTATGGTGGGCAGTTGCTACGCTTACAACCGTTGGTTATGGGGATATTTACCCTATTACAGGCTTGGGTAAAATATTAAGTGCCGTTATTGCGCTTTTAGGTATTGGTATTGTTGCGTTACCTACAGGAATCATTAGTTCCGCTTATATTGAAGAAGTACAAAATAATAAAAACAACTGCGAATGCCCTAATTGTGGTACGCATTTTACAAAATAAAATATGTTTGGCAGTAAAAAAGAATATCAGTTAGATAAATTAAGAGTTGGTTTTAGCTTTAAATACAATAGTGAAACCTGGAAAATTATTGAAATTGGCGAATATGATTGGCGTGCGGACGGTAGCAGTATTGAATATACAATTACCAATAAAACCAACCAAAAAGCCTATTTGGAAGTTGAATTTGCAAAAGGCGAATATGAAAATTATTTTAGTGAAGCCGTAACTATTGATGATGATTCACTTAATGATGCTTTGTATAGTAAAACAATTGTATATTTAGCAAAGGAATTTGAGTTAGAGGAATCCTACAAAGGATCTTACAAAAATCAAACTACACAAACCAATTGGGAACATTTAGAAAGTCATATTTTTTATGCGAAAAGTAAAATGTTAACTATTGAGAAATGGGAAGATGGTAGTTTAGCCGCTTTTTACGGGGTTGAAGTCAAAAAGAAAGAAATTAAAGATATAAAAGAAAAGTAATTATGAGTAAAAATATTTTAGGAATAAACTTCCTCGAGCCAAGTGTAGGAGGTATTAAGTTTCATCTTATTAACTTTCGATGCAAACATCGAGGAATTAAACCCTTTTGGGCTATCGCCTCGCGATTAATTGTAATATTAGTATTTGTAATTTCATGTGGAAAATCACAAAAACCCGCATTTAAAGTAACTGAAGAACCTAGTGAAAAATTAATTAAGCAATTAGGACCTACACATTATTCCATTGTATTAAATGATATGACGGTTGCTGAGGAAAACGAGAAAATGGTATTTAAACACAAATACCATGTTTTAAAAAATATTAATGATAACATTACAGTAGACTCCTTAGATTGGCAACCTGTAAATGAAAAATTCTTTGTAAAACATGAAAATGATTTAGGTATGGAAATTGTTTCCAACCATAATGATCGTTTGTCAAGAGTTGCACAACCTGTAGGTTTTGGTTGGGCAATTGGAAATGATAAATATGGTAGTTGGGAAGAAGAAAAAACCGATTCTACCAAAACAACTAACAATAGTAATAACAACAACCGTAGAGTTTGGCGTTCTCACGGACCTAGTATGTTAATGATGTACATGTTAATGCGCCGTCCAACCTATCAACGTAATTATAACAGTTATCAAAGTGCTCACGCTAGCGGCAGAAGCTATTACGGTAAAGAAAATAACACCTATACGCACGGTACAAGAAGTAGTTACCAAAAAACACGAAGACCTTCTTTTTACAGTCGAATGAAATCAAACCCTTCTTGGAAAAGGTTTACATCCAGAAACAGTAGAAGTTCATCAAGATACAATAATGGTTCAAAAACAAGATCAAGATCTGGTGGTTTTGGTAAATAATTACAGCAATTGAATACACCTAATAAAAAAAAATCGTTTGTTTTAAAAGCTGCTCTTTTTGCCACTGGTATTAGTGGTATTGTTGCAGAATATATTTTATCAACTCTTGCTTCCTATTTTATAGGTAATGCTATTATTCAATTTACCCTAATTGTATCCATCATGCTTTTTGCAATGGGTTTAGGGAGTAGAATTAGTAAGTCGTTTAATAAAAATATTATCTTTTATTTTATCATTACTGAGTTAATACTATCGGTTTTGGTAGCTTTTTCAGCATTAATTTCATACATCACTTATGGTGTTACGGATAATTCATGGATTGTTATTTACCTATTATCCATTGCAATTGGGCTGCTTATTGGTTTGGAAATACCTTTTGCCACCCGTATTAATGATCAATATGAAGAACTCCGTTTAAATATTTCTAATATTTTAGAAAAAGATTATTACGGCAGTTTAATTGGTGGTCTATTTTTTGCTTTTGTAGGCTTACCTTATTTAGGACTTACCTACACGCCATTTGTTTTAGGTTTTTTAAATTTAGTTGTTTCTTTTTGGTTATTCTATACCTTAAAAAGCAGTATTTTAACACAACAACAACGACTTATAAAAACGCTATACACTATTGTTTTTACCCTACTTACATTGGGGGCTATTTTTGCCAAACCAATTGTAACTTTTGGAGAACAGATAAAATATAAAGATAAAATTGTTTTTAGTGAACAAACTAAATATCAGAAAATAGTAATTACAAAATGGCAAGATTGGCATTCGTTATACATTAACGGAAACCAGCAACTATCTACTTTTGATGAGTTTATGTATCATGAACCGATGGTGCACACTGCATTAGGGCTTTCAGAAAAAAAAGAAAATATTTTAATTTTAGGTGGTGGAGATGGTTGTATTGCAAGGGAACTATTTAAATATGCAGCAGTAAAACAAGTAACACTGGTTGATTTAGACCAACGGATGATTCAAATAGGAAAAGAAAATGAAATTTTTACTTCATTAAATGAAAATGCAATGAATAACCCTAAATTAACAACTGTAACTCAAGATGCATTTACTTTTTTAGAAAAAACCACACAAATTTATGATGTGATATTGGTAGATTTGCCAGATCCTAATAATGTAGATTTAAACAAACTATACACCAAAGAATTTTACTACCTATGCTATAAAAAATTAGCGCCAAATGGTAGTTTTATTACCCAAGCAGGAAGCCCGTATTACGCCACAAAAGCATTTTATTGCATTAATAAAACTTTAAAAGAAGTTAACTTCCACACATTACCTTTACACAATCAAGTGCTCACTTTAGGAGAATGGGGTTGGATTTTAGCCAAAAAGAATAAGATTAACCCTACTGATATTGACTCCATTAACATTGAAAAATTAAAGTTAAGATGGCTCAATAAAAAAGCATTTAGGCAAATTACCGCATTCGGAAAACCTTTAGTTGACACAACAGGTATAAAAGTAAATACTATTTTTGAACCCGTTTTATATACTTATTATAGACAAGGGAATTGGAATTTGTATTAATACCTAAACCTAATAGTTGCTTTAAGATTAGTCACAAGTTTTTCTGAAAGTTAAGCCGCACACATTTGACTTGATGAAAATTAAACAATTTCATTGCGACATTAGAATGTTAAATTGGTATTACTGTAATGGGAGCCTTTTTTAACGAATTAAAAATAAGAAAATAAAAGGAAAAATAAGTCCGATTAATGTTAAGATCCAACCCCTTTTTTTAAAACTATATTTACCTTTAGAAATAAACATTCCTGTAATTGCAATGATAAGCATTGCAATTCCGAAAATATCAGAAAACCAAATCCACCATTTATTGGTTGATTTATGGAGTATTGTCATTTGACCTAAAATTGGAATGGTTTTTACGTAATCAATTTCGCCAATACCTGTTTTTGCGTCAATTGTTGCAACGGCATCATTAAAATATAATCGTATTTTACTATTTCGAATTCTAAATTGTTTATACGTTGCATTGATGTTTTTATTGGTCAATGCGCTTTTAAAAAAATCATTTGTAATTAATAATTTATCTTCGGGTAAATCAATTTGAATTGTTTCTGTTTTTACCGTATATTCTTGAGGGTCAATATCAACTCTATGATTTAATATAATGCCAGATGCTGAAAAAGCAATTATTAATCCCAAGAAAAAATAAGCTAAATCTCTATGTAATAATCGGTTCCAATATGCTTTGCTTTTTTTCATAATAA
>CAZSQD010000085.1:0-9389 GCA_964608925.1 uncultured Kordia sp. | reverse complement strand
AATACACACAATGGAAATGAATATATACTTCCGAATAATCAGGAAAATATCTCCCAACTTATGTTTTCAAATCTATCAAATGATGATATTGCCATAAGTTTAGAAGATACATCTTCATATTTTGATAATGTTAAGGGTTTTAATTCCTGTACTATTTTTAAAGGACTTATGTTAGCTAAAGCCAATCGTTCTTTGTCAATATTAAAACGATATTCATAACTTGGTTTACCCGACCAATAATTATTTTCTTTAACAAATACTTTTTGTATGCGAGGGTGGGTTTCCAATGCCACTTTTAGGCTATCTGCCCATATATTTAATGTTTCATAATTATATCCTTTAGCTTTTACTGAAAAATTTATAGGTTCATTTGTACCTCCGCCATTATTAAAGCCAGTACCTACACCATGAATATTCCATTCCATGCCTCCAAAATCTAATGCTTTACGGATTAAATGAGATTTTAGAATATATGGAAAAGAAGATTTTGCGCTTTTTTTATTAAAAGTTATTGCTAAACGAGCATAATTACCACCATATACATTAGTGTTAAATTGTTTTATTTCATTAAATTGATTTAAATAATTTTCAATAGCTAAAAAAACCGTATTCATTTGATGTACGGTCGCTCCTTTTTCCATGGATGCAGTTACATATAGTTTCGTCTCCTCGTTTCTATTGTAGTATGAATTTTCAAAAACATAATAATTAAATAGTCGAAAAGAACCACCTAAATAGCTATCCAAATGGGGTCTAATGTTTTCCCTATACCACTCATTCCCTAAAGTTGTATTGTATGTTTTTTGACACCAGGTATTGTTTTCTTCTAATTCTTGAGGCAGTAAAAAAATAGGGATTCCAAAAAGCAATATAATACCAATAATCACTAATTTTTTAAAACGCAATTGAATAGCTATAATCGCTTTATAAAAAGTGTAAAATTTATTTTTTAAGGCAATGCTCCATTTTTTTTCTTTTTTTATAGGTAATTTTATTTTCTTTAACAGTGCAGGTATTAAAAATAAGGCAATTAAAAGAGATACGCTCAAATTTATAATAATGACCAAAGCAAAATCAATTAAATTAACCCTGTATTGTTCATCTAAAAAATAAATGATAGCTAATGCCCCTATTGTGGTTAAAGTAGAGGCTAAGATAGGTATAAAAACCTGTTTGTTATGTTGATGTCGTATATGATCAATCATAACAATACTATTATCTACAATTAGCCCTAATGAAATGGTGATACCTGCTAAAGAATACAACTGTATTTCAATATTAAAAATATAATACCCTAAAAAAGCAATACCTATATTAACTACTAAGCAAAGTATGGTAATGCCTAAATACTTAAAGCTCTTGCTTACTAATATAATAAAAAGTAATAAAATGAGTAAAGTGTATCCTGTGCGTTCATAAATTTTATTTAATTCTTGCTTTAAATAATATGTACTATCATAGGTTTTAACAATGCTATATCCGCTTGGTAGCTGCGCTTGAATAGTTTTTAGTTGTGATGTAATTTTTTTTGTAAGAGTAAGTGTGTTTGCATTTTTAGTAGCGTATATATTTAGGGTAATTGCATTTTTACCATTAATACGGTAATAACTATTAGCCTCTTGCTCTTGCTCATTAATAGTTGTTAATTCATCTAAATAAATAATTCTATTAGCTATTTTTATGATGGGGATGTGCCAATTTAATTGGTTTTGAGATTGTATGTTTAGTGTGATGTAATTTTTATGGTAGAGTATATTACCTAATGATTCATTTTTAAAAACTTGTTTTAGTTTTTTAATTAAAATAGGTTTACTGATACCTAAAACTTGCAATTGTTTATTGTTATAGGCAATTACATACTCTTTTTTATTTGCACCATATATTTCTAATTTATCGATACCTGATATTGTACCTAATATAGGTTCAATATGGTTTTTTACCGTTTCTTGTATGGTAAACGGGTTTAAAGGAGCATTTATGCTATAGGATAAAAAAACACTTACATTCTCATCATCAGGAGTGTTTACGCTAATAATTGGGTAGCTCGCTTGTTTAGGTAATTTGCTATATAATTGCCTAATTAAAGTGGCGGTTTCAAAACGAGCCATATCAATATTAGTATGTTTATCAAATTCTAAGGTAATGTAACCGTTTCCTTTTGAGCTTTTTGAATTGATGCTTTGCACACCTCTTAAGGTGCTAAAAACACTCTCTAATTTAGCAGTAGCATCTCGCTCTAAAGTGTATGGAGAGGCATTTTTCCAGTTGTAGCTAACGGTTATTGAGGGTAATTGATGGGTCGGGTTTAGTTTTATTGATAATTTGGGTAGCATAAAAACGCCTACTATAGTTAGTAAGAGAAAAATAATAAATATTTTAAACGGTATAGCTTTCAATTCGTTTCTTTTTTACAAAGCTACTATTTTTACAAGGAAGTATAATTAACTATTAATAATAATAATCTTGAAATTATTTGGTTAGTTTTAGTTTGATCTTCGGTGCTCATTATTAACTAATAAAAAAAATGAAAAATGAATTTTTTATGGTTGCTTTCAGAACAGCTTTATAGCAGATGGATTATTGTTGAATACAAAAAGTTGAGTCAAAAAAAAGCACCAACAGATAACGGAAAAGCTTGCTCTGATCATGATAGTGATGATTGTTTCGTAACCGGCACCGAAGGCACGGTAACCTAAGAGGGGAGCTAAAAGTAAAAACCCCTTATAATGCCATAGAAAAATGGCATGAATTAGATCCCAATATCTTTAAAGAAAAACCAGAACTATTTAAACAAAAAACATTAAACTTGAACAGAATTTAAACAAGTTGAAAAGGGAACAACCTTGTGAAACTTAACATCTATTAAATAAATATATGTAGACAGGATAGCAAAATGCTAACGAATAGATAGAATGATTAAAAGTATTATAGAACTCCTAGCGGATGAAATGTTCATAATTTTTTAAAATTAGGATACAGTACAAACTCAGCTTTTCCCAAAATATTTTCTTCAGGAACAAAACCAAAAAATCTTGAATCTATGGAGTTATTTCTGTTGTCTCCCATGATAAAAAAATAATTTTTAGTAAATGTATAATATTTAATTTTATTAGAATCGATAAAAAAAAGATTGTTTTTTTTTATAATTGTTTTTTTTTCATATTTACTAATAATCTCTTTGTACGTAAAAAAATTTATACTGTCTAATTTAATAGTTGTGTGCTTTTTTGGAATATAGATTGGACCATAATTATCTATTGTCCAATGATTGCTAATAACCTTAGGGAAAAGAGTTTTTTTATGTTTAAATTCAATTTTTACTATATTACCCTTTCGCTTAGTTGATATTATTGTTTCATTTATTTCTTTTTTTTTAGCTAAGTGTTTAAAATGTTTAATTAAATAATTATGATCTATTTTTTTATTTATAGAAACCACTCCGTTAAATATAGATAAAGTGTCTCCTGAAAACGCAATGCATCTTTTAACGAAAACACTTTTAGTATTGTAATCTGGGTAAAAAACAACAATATCATTCCTATTGATGTTTGAATAACCTGCTAGCTTTTCGTCCTTCCACAAGTTAATGTTATTCTGTGTAGTTTTGAAATAAATATTTAACCATGGTATTTCTAGTATTGAATTTGGTAGTCTGGGGCCATATTTTAATTTATTTACTAGTATAATATCATTTGGCTGTATCGAAGTTATCATAGAGCTACTCGGAACAAGATATAAATCCAGTATTAATACTCTAAAAAAAGATATTGTGACAATTAATGAAATAAAAACCAACAAACTCTTCAGGTATCTATTTTTTTTTAAAAAAAAAAGAATAGATACCTGAACTAGCAACATCATTGCTAACCAAGTTAGTTCTATACTAATTAGTGTAAAAAAACAAGTGATAATTATTATTTTTCTCAAAATAAGTTTATTTACCTATTTTTTTTAGAACCATTACATTTTTGTCTACATAATAAATAGGATCGTACTCATTTGAATTAAACCTATCTTTAACCTGTTTTTCACTTAAGACATTACCTAATTCATCTTGATAAATAACTTTATCTTTAAAAGTAAACTCTGTCATAACTCCTTTTTTAGTTACAGTGAGGTTACCTAATTTGGTTGTTTGTATTTTATAATTATCACCCGAACTATCTATCAACTTTTCAATTTCTCTAAGATAAATCTTATTCATTTTTTCGCTTTCATTAGGGTTTCCAATTAAAACGACCTTATCATTAGAGTCTAATAAAAAAGTTTGAAATAACTTATTGGACGAAAACTTATTTTTTTTAAAAATTTTTCGTCCAATATCTTCAAAATAAGGATAGTTTATTTTAATAGAATCTTTATATATCTTTTTAAAATACTGAAGGTCATCACCTGATGAACATAAATAAATAAAACCAACTTTTCTCAAATCTATTTTATTCATAAATATTTTCCATTGCTTTAATTCTTCAATGCAAATTCCACATCCACCATCAATAATGGTTAAAACTTTTATTTCTTTCTTTAAAGGGTTCTCATTTTCTAGCTCCCTAGCCAAATTCAAACTTGGTAATTCAATTTTTCTGCCTTTCCAATAATCTACTTGTTTCGTAATTTCTTTATTTTCATTACATGAATATAAAAAACATATTAATAACTGCGCAAATAAATATAGCATCAAACTCTTTTTTTTCATGATTTTATTTTAGGTTATACTTTATTAAATGTGGCTCACCTCCACTGTAGGAAGCTGCATAAAGAATGTAATTCATTTCATCATATGCTATTGATCTAACTTGTTTATCTAATACATAATGAGCAATTGGGTTTCCTTCCCAATCAAATTCTAAAACATGACAAGAAAGAAAAGCATCTGTTAATGAGTCTATTGAATGAAGTAGAGGAGACTTACCACTATATAAGGCAAATATGCTTTTTTCACCTACTGTAGCTGATATAAAAGCTATTCTAGGGTTTTTACCATGATCGATACTTGTTGTTTTTCCATCCATAACTTGTTTTCCTTCTGAACGCCACCATATTTTTTCTTTTAAAAATACATCTTCCTTTTCTATAGTCATAATTCCCATTGTAGCAGAATTAGTTTGAAAATATGCTACAATACTTTTGGAAGGATGATTATAGTATTTTGCCTGATTAACAAAAGGAGATTGTTTATTTGTATATTTGTGTTTACTAAAATTATTTTTACTATCTATATTAAAAATACCAAAGCGCTTTTCCATCATCCCTCCAACAATTAAATCATTGTTACAATATGTAGAAGAAAGGTAGAAATCATTGTCAAATTTAAATTTAAATTTTTTAAATGGTTTTTGATTACCATTCAATATACTATCAACATTATATATGTAATATTTTTGGTTATCTGTAATAAAAAGAAGGTTGTTTTTATAATCAAAAGAGCCATGGGCCGCCTGAGTATTTAATTCACCTGGACCTTCACCTCTTTTTCCGAAATTAGTCAAACTGTAGTTTTGTAAATTAGCTATTTTAAATAAGTGCTTAGAATTTAAATCTTGTATTAAAATAAGATCATTACAGAACTTCATATCAAACATATGGGAAAAGAAAAGATTACTTTTAAAAAATATTTTTTCACTATTAGTTAATTTTTTGGTAGATACGCTTTGGAAATCATTAAATAAAGGGGTCTTCTTGTTTTTTGTACAACTAATCATTACAATTGTAATGAGTGATAATAATTTTATTTTCATTTTAAAAAAAATTAAAGTGATTATATTTTTGATAAAACATAATCACTTTGTGAGAAACTTAAATATCTGAAGATTCTACATCGTTCTATATCCTACCCATGTAACATAATCTCCATTTGGCATTTGTACTGTTATACAGTTATCTGCAGAAACTAATGCACACATAAAAGGGTATGCCTGAATTTTAGCCTGAGCCTCAGTAAGTCCCGCAATATTATCTAATGATAAATCATCACTGGCATTACTAGTATTAATTGAAAATGTAAGTATTACAACTGATAAAATCGCAATAAATTTGATCGTTAATTTTTTCATTTTATTTTATAATAAATGTCTACTCTGTTTTTAAGATTTTCGACTACCTCTTCACTTTTTCAAAGACAAATATAACATAAACTAATGTTTTTTTTTATATTTGTATTAAAAAATAATGAATAACCTTACCATATTTATATTTATACTAATAGTAAGTTGTCGAAATAGTGAAATAGCACCTAATAATTCTTTAAGTGAAATAAAAAAGAAGAAAGCAAAAAATATACTTGTTTATACTGACGTAATACGTGATAATGTATTAAAAGTGCAAATAATAGCAAACGGTAAAATAGAAACCCAACAAAAAGCAGAATTACGTTTTAGATCCACAAACCGTTTAGCTACAATAAAAGTGATAAATGGTCAAAAAGTAGTTAAGGGACAAGTTTTAGCTGTTTTAGATAATGCTATTTTAGCAAATCAATTGGCTAAAGCAAAAATAGAATTGGCTAAAACAAAAAATACATTACGAGAAGAAAAAATAAACTACAACAGTACTATTACTACTATATTAGATACTACCATTTTAACTACTCTTGAGTTAAAAAGTGGATTTTTAGAAGCTCAAAATAATTTAGAAAATGCACAAATTTTATACAACCAAACCATACTAAAAGCCCCTTTTACAGGGCTAGTTGCAAATATAGAAACGAAAACAAGTAACTATATCACTCCCAGTGATATTTTCTGTACACTAATTGCACAAAAACATTTAGCCGTTTCATTTTCAATATTAGAAAATGAGTTGTCTTTTGTTAAAAACAAACAAGAAATAACCATAACCTCTTTTAGTAATACAAATAAACAATATAGAGGAGTAATCACAGAAATAAACCCTTTAATTGATAAAAATGGTTTGGTAAAAATAAAAGCTAAAATATTAAATTCAGATGCTTCTTTATTTGATGGTATGCATGCTAAAATAATAATTAATCAAGCGCTACATAATGTTATTATAATACCTAAAGAAGCATTAGTATTACGCTCTAATAAAGAAGTGGTATTTACGGTACAAAAGGATGTGGCTAAATGGAACTATGTAAAAGTGTTAGATGAAAACAGTACACATTATGCAATACAAAAAGGACTAAAATTAGGAGATACTATTATTACATCTGGCAATATGAATTTATCACATGACGCTAAAGTAAATACTACTTTTGTATTGCAAAACGAAAATAGTAGTAATTAGTCATGGTGAAATTTCTAATTAAAAAACCCGTTGCCGTATTTATGGCAACTTTTGCATTTATACTATTAGGTATTGTAGCATCGTTACAAATACCCACCTCCTTAATGCCTGATATTGCCATACCAGAAATTACAGTACAGTTGACATATCCTAACAATACAGCAAGAGAGTTGGAAACGAATGTAGTACGTCCGTTACGCAATCAATTATTACAAGTTGCCAATTTAAAAGATATAGAAACAGAAACAAGGGATGGTTTTGCTACCTTAAAATTAGTATTTGAATACGGTACTAATACCAACTATGCTTTTATTGAAACCAATGAAAAAATAGATGCCTCTTTAAATTATTTACCCAAAGACTTAGTTAGACCTAAAGTTATTAAAGCATCTGCTACAGATATTCCTATTTTAAATTTAACGGTTTCTTTAAAAGGAGATTATAGTGATGAGCGTTTTTTGCAATTGAGTGAATTTACAGAAACGGTACTTAAAAAACGGATAGAGCAATTGTCAGATATTGCTTTAGCGGATATGAGTGGGCAACTACAGTCAGAAATTTTAATTACGCCAAATAAACATAAACTACAGCGCTTAGGTATTAGTACTGATGAAATTACAAATGCAATACATCAAAATAATTTTGAGCTGGGTAATTTATTAGTTCAAAATGGTATTTATCAATATAATTTTAAATTTTCAAATCCTTTACGTACGCAACAAGATATTAAAAATATTTACCTAAATATTCATGGTAAGCTATTTCAATTAAAAGATTTAGCAAAAGTTACTTTACAGCCTCAATTAAGCAGGGGGATGGTTTATAATAATGGGAGTCGGGCAATTGTACTGGCAATTATTAAACAAGCGGATGCGCGGGTGTATGAGTTAAAAGAAGCATTAGAAGCGTTAACGCAATCCTTTGAACAAGATTATCCTAATTTAGAATTTTCAACCAATCAAGACCAAACACAAATACTAAAACTGTCCATAGATAATTTAAAATCAAGTTTATGGCTAGGTAGTTTATTAGCCATATTAATTATGTTTTTCTTTTTGAAAGACATCAAATCGCCATTAATTATAGGTATTAGTATACCGGTATCACTTATTATAAGCATCTTATTAATGTACTTATTTGGCTTATCGATTAATATTATTTCATTATCGGGTTTAATATTAGGTGTAGGTATGATGATTGATAATGCCATTATTGTAATTGATAATATTACCCAAAAACAAGAATCTGGTTTATCCTTATTTGATGCTTGTGTTTCGGGTACAAATGAAATTATTTCGCCATTAATAAGTTCGGTATTAACAACCTGCTCGGTGTTTTTACCATTACTGTTTTTAAGCGGTATAACAGGTGCTTTGTTTTATGATCAAGCCATTGCCGTTTCAATAGGTTTAGGTTCGTCATTAGTAGTTTCTATTGTTTTAATACCTGTAATTTACAAGCAATTAAAAAACAAAAAATTTAAATTTGAAAAATGGTTGCAATTTAATGTTAAAACGCAACACATTGATGATTGGTATGAAAAGGGGTATCATTTTTTCTTTAATAAGAAATGGATTGTATATACCATTTCATTAATTAGTATTTGTATCGCAATCGTTCTGTTTCAAACAATGGAGTATTCACAATTACCCGAAATAAATAAAAATGAAACAATTGTAGCGATTGATTGGAGTGAAAACATTACAGTTGCTGAAAATCAACACCGTATTCAATCTATTTTAAAGGGAATACCAAATATAAAAACACAATATTCACAAATTGGAGCGCAACAGTTTTTACTACAAAGAGAAAACAGTAAAAGTTTTTCTGAAGCTTCTGTTTTTCTGAAAGCAAATACAAAATCTAACTTAATAATAATACAAAAAACAATTCAAGAAGAAATATCAAATAAATATCCTTTATGTAATATTAGTTTTACGGCTCCTAAAACAATTTTCCAGTATATTTTCGGAACAGATACTAGTAAATTAATAGCACAAGTGCATTCTAAATCATCTTTAGAAGTCCCAAATGAAGAACAATTGTATCAAATTGACGCATTATTAGAGAATAAAACAACATCAGAGATACCATTAAAACAAACTGCATCAATACAAATTATACATGAAAATGTATTATTGTAT
>CAZSQD010000084.1:0-9417 GCA_964608925.1 uncultured Kordia sp. | reverse complement strand
CTTTTGTTTTTAAGGTAATTTCGGTTAATTCTTTTTGATTTTTTGAACCTTTTGAAAGTATTTGAAGAATTATCCACTGTTCTGAAGTAATCCCTGTAGTACTTAACAATAAGTTTTTAGATAAAATTTTTGTAAGTAATCTTGAAGATTTTCCGATGAGCTCTCCTGTTTCAAATATTTTCATATGACAAAGATAGTACTTTAGTTTGAATTCGAACTAATAAAAATTAAAATTGTTTTGGCTTACTAAAAAATACGGTATTTATTTCTGGTTTTTTTAGTGAAACACAACTTATTAAGAATGTGAATTCGTTTTAATGATTGAAGTCAACTTATTAAGCGAGAGTTCTCCTTTTTTTTGAATTGGTATAAGTTAGGTATTTTGCGCTTCCAAATAATTAAGCGCATTTGGTCCTTCATTAAACAATAAATCTAGAATACTTAAATTATTTAAATAACCGTGTTTATCACCAAATACTTGTGTGTAGGGAGTAAGTGCTATGTGGGTTTCTTTTTTAGAACGTGCTAAAAAACGAGAATCTTTTAAGTTGTCAATGGTGTACTCTGGGTGATAATCATTGGTATAGTTTATTTCAACTTCCAATTCCATACATTCACAAATAACCTTAAAAATTTCAAGATTTAATTCAAATAAATTTGTTTTGGGAGTATCAAAAAAGGGTTTAATATCATCTTGATAATATTCAAAAAAAGGAGAGCTTTTGTATGCCGAAGCAATGGAACGCCAATGTTGGGTTTGCCAATCTTCTATGTTAAGGATTTGAGTATCGGTGTATTTTATTTTATCACCCTTTTTAGCATGTGAAACGGGTAAACTCAGTTTTAGTAATCCATTAGCTCCATAAATTTGCATGCGGTTACGGTAGCTTTGTTTCTGAAAATTATCATGTTTTTCAAACGTAACTACATCCGCATTAACTACTGCCACAAAATGTGCAATAGTAGGGAAGTAAGTAGGGTGTAGGATAACTGTGTTCATACATTGATGCGTTTATGAGGTAGTCATTTTAACCTTTTAGAGAAATCACACATCCTGATTAATGAATGTGATTTCTCTTTATCATTTGAAATAAATAAAAATTAACTATCGCCTTTCTTTTTCTTATAAAAAACATACCCTTGCCATATTGCCATAAGTGCTAAAAAATAAGGGAAGTAAGAAACAGGTTTTCCGCTACCACCAACGGTAGTAAAAATACGATTCCAATTAAATTTCCAGTTTTTAATATTTTTTAAGCCTAATTCAACTCCGCTAATACTCATCCATACAAATACTGGTTTTCCTATTACATGATCAAACGGCACATAGCCCCAATAGCGTGCATCTAGTGAGTTTTGTCGGTTATCACCCATCATCCAATAATAATTTTGCTTAAAGGTATAGGTTTCTGCTAATTTGCCATTAATAAAAATATCATTACCTGTACTACTTAAGTTATTGCCTTCATATTCGGTAATTATTTTTTTATAAATAGGTAGGCTTTTAATATCTAACGTAATTGTTTTTCCTGCTTCAGGTATGTAAATAGGTCCGAAGTTATCTCCATTCCAATCAAATTTACCATGAAGTGGAAAAATATTTTCTTCCCGTTGTCCTTTAGGTTTCACGTTTCTTTTTATAGAAACAATATCAGGATTTTTATTTAATTTAGCATATTCTTCTTCGGACATGTTAATGCTGTACCTGTCCGTAGTTTTAAATTCACTATTTACTCTTGTTTGCCAATTTAACTCCACCATATATGCAGTTGAGTCATTAGGAAAAGGTTTTAAATCTTTTGCTTGAAAATCATATTTAGCAGCATTGGCTTTATCTAATCGATAATGTTTATTAAATTCCGTAGTACCAATTTCTTCTTTTAAATACTGTGGTGATAAATATTTTTTAGAGATAACCGTGTAATAAAACTGTGTTTTTGCTCTATCTGGTAGTACTGTTTTTTTACCATCAATAAATACATACCCATCACGTACTTCTAAAGAATCTCCAGCAATGGCAACACAACGTTTTACATAGTTGGTTTTTTTATCAATGGGTTTGTCATAACGTTTGTCAGCTTTTTTATACATATTATATAAGGTATCTGCTGGCCAATTGAATACTACAATATCGTTACGTTTTATGTTTTGAAAACCAGGAATACGCATATACGGTATTTGTGGTTTTTTTAAATAAGACAATCTTTTTACAATAGGTAAACTATCATGAACCATTGGTGCAGCAATTGCCGTCATAGGTGGGCGTGCTCCGTAATGAAATTTACTTACCAATAAAAAATCACCTTTTAATAGTGTTTTTTCTAAGGAAGAGGTAGGGATTACAAAAGGTTGCATAAAATAAGTATGTACTAAAGTTGCGGCAACTATTGCAAATAAAATAGAGCTTGTCCATTCTCCTGAGCTACTTACAGGATTAATGTCTCTGTCTTTTTTGTATTCAGCATCTTGTAAGTAGTTAATGTAGTAGCTATAAAAGCCTAATGTTACCACTGCTAAAACGCTGTCAATAGTTTTGTTTTTACCAAAGCTACGAGCAGTTTCTACCCAAATTACAGGGAATAGAATGAGGTTTATAATAGGTAAAAATAATAAAAATACCCACCACCTAGGTCGGTTAATAATATCCATAAAAACGACACCATTGTAAACAGGTACAAATGCTTCCCAAGCTTTTTTACCTGCTTTTATGTATAATTTCCAAGTTCCAATACCGTGTACTATTTGTACAGCAAAGAAAAATATAATCCATTCCGTTAATGTCATAATTTATTGTTTTAAAATTTTAAAGCTCAATTTTTAAATCACAAATTTTAAAAAGAGGGTAATTGTTTCTATTTGTTAGACTAAAGTAGTTTTAAACTGTTACAGGTCCAACACATCTTTCATGGTGAAAACACCTTTTTTATTTAAAATCCATTCGGCAGCTATAACCGCACCTAGAGCAAAACCATTACGATTGTGTGCAGTATGTTTAATTTCAATACTATCAACCTCACTATTATAGTTTATGGTATGTGTACCTGGTACTTTATCAATGCGTTTTGCTGTGATTTGGATGTTTTTTTCTTTTTTTTCTGGTGATAATGTCCAGTTTTTTAAATCAGAATTTTCAATAATATCATTTGCTAAAGTAATTGCGGTACCACTGGGAGCATCTATTTTTTGTGTGTGATGAATTTCCTCCATTTCAACGTTGTATTGGTTGAAATTGGTCATCATTTGTGCTAATTTTTTATTCAATTCAAAAAAAATATTAACCCCTAAACTAAAGTTTGAACCGTAAATAAATGCACCTTTTTTTTGTTCACAAAGTGCTACCATAACCTCATATTTATCAAGCCAACCTGTTGTTCCTGAAATTACAGGTGTGTTTTGGTTTAAACAAGTAGAAATATTATTTACAGCGGCATTGAGAATGCTAAAATCAATAGCCACATCCGTATTTGATAAATCAATGTTGGTGGTATTTCGGGTAGTTTTTAAAACAATGGTATGTCCGCGTTGTATAGCAATTTGTTCAATTACTTTTCCCATTTTACCGTAACCTAATATTGCTATTTTCATCTTAAAATTGGTAATTTAATGTCAAACCAAAATTTGGTTTTTGAGTAAAATCATTTTGACGGAAATCAGGCGTTAAGCTCAAATTTTCATCTACATTAAAGTTCATTAAATGCGCATCTACATTAGCATCTACAATATTTAAGATATAGAAAGCTGCGGTAACAATGATAGAAATTTCTTTGTTGCTGCTATGAAATTTTTGTGCTTCAATAAGGGATTGGTTTGATAGTAGCTCAACACCTGTTGTTTGGTCAATAAACTCATCATCTCTATAACCTGCTAATCTACGTTTATAAGCGTCTCTAAACCGATGGTATTGTATATTGTTGCGGTTATAAAAATAAAGACCTGCACCCATACCTGCATAAATAATGGGTATTTTCCAATATTTTTTGTTATATACTTGTCCTAAACCAGGAACTACTGCCGAATAAAATGCTGCTTTTGCAGGCGATAAAACGGTGTGCTTGGTGTTTTTTGTAAAATTGGTAGCATCTTGTTTGCTAATTTTTAACGCTCCTTGTTGTTGTGCAACGGATAGCAATGAAAAGAAACAAAATAAGAAAAAGAATAGTTTATTTTTCACCGTTAATTAGTTTTTTAATTCGGTTAAAATCTTCTTCAGATGCAAACGGAATGGATATTTTCCCACTTCCAGAATTACTTGTTTTAATATCTATTTTTGCTCCAAAAAAATCTGCAAAATCTTTAATTCCTTTTTCGATAAATTTTGGAGTGGTAGGAATTTCTTTTACAGGAGTAGCTGTGTTAGTTTTGTAGTTTTTAACCAATTCTTCCGTAGCTCTAACCGATAATTTTTTAGTTAAAATGGCTTCGTAAATATCTAATTGAATGGCCAAATCGTCCATATTAATTAGTGCTCTACCGTGTCCCATACTAATAAAACCGTCCTTCATACCTGTTTGTATAATAGGGTCTAATTTTAATAAACGTAAATAGTTGGAAATGGTAGACCGTTTTTTACCTACACGCACACTCATTTGCTCTTGCGTTAAGTTAATTTCATCAATTAAACGTTGGTAGGATAAGGCAACTTCAATAGGGTCTAAGTCTTGACGTTGAATATTTTCAACCAATGCCATTTCTAATGATTCTTGATCATTAGCTAAACGCACATAAGCGGGTATGGTTTTTAAGCCTACTAATTTTGAAGCTCTAAACCTACGCTCACCAGAAATTAATTGAAATTGATTAACGCCAATTTTGCGTACCGTAATGGGTTGTATAATTCCTAATTCGCGAATGGAAGAGGATAACTCACGTAAATTTTCTTCATTAAATGAGGTACGGGGCTGAAACGGATTTACTTCAATGGTTTCAATAGCTAACTCCATAATATTGCCCACTACTTTATCAGCATTTTTATCTTGTGCTGATGAAATATCATTTTTAGGATCTTTAAATAAAGCGCTTACTCCTCGTCCTAATGCTTGTCTTTTTGTTGCTTTTGCCATATTTATTTCCCGAGAAATCGGGAATCTCATTAAAATTAGTTAAGATGCTATAAAAGTAGCTTCTAAAAAAATGACTAATTATTTTTCTTGATAATTTCTTCTGCTAAGCTTAAGTAATTAGTAGCGCCTTTACTGGAAGCGTCATAATCAATGATGCTTTCGCCAAAACTAGGGGCTTCACTTAGCCGTACATTACGTTGTATAATGGTTTTAAAAACCATATCACTAAAGTGCTTTTGAACTTCTTCAACTACTTGGTTTGATAAACGTAAACGAGAATCATACATAGTTAATAATAAACCTTCAATATCTAAATCAGGATTGTGTACTTTTTGCACACTTTTTATGGTATTTAATAATTTACCTAAACCTTCTAAAGCAAAATATTCACATTGAATAGGAATCATAATAGCATCCGCAGCAGTTAGTGCATTTAGGGTAAGTAACCCTAAAGATGGTGCGCAGTCAATTAAAATATAGTCATAATCATCAATAATATCTACTAATGCTTTTTTAAGCATATATTCTCTATCTTCCTTGTCAACCAATTCAATTTCAATAGCCACCAAATCAATATGTGAGGGCATTACGGATACGTTTGGCGAATTGGTAGCTACAATAGCTTCTTTGGCAGTAGCTGTGTGTTCAATTACTTGATAAGTACCCATTGTAAACGCTTCAACATCCAAACCTAAGCCTGAAGTAGCATTGGCTTGCGGATCCGCATCAATTAGTAATACTTTTTTGTCTAATACCCCCAAAGAGGCTGCTAAATTTATAGAAGTAGTGGTTTTACCTACGCCTCCTTTTTGATTTGCGATTGCAATGATTTTACCCATTAGTTGTATAGATTGTTTTGATAGAATGGTAAAAATACAATTATTTATGAAAATGTCAAGAAAGAAGTTGTTAACAGTTGGTTAAAAATAAAATGGCGACTCTAAATTTAGAGTTGCCATTATTATATAATAATAAAAAATGTTTATGTTATTGTTTTTCAGGCATAAGCATTCCTATAATTGCTCCGTTGCTGAAATATTTTTTTGCAGCATTTTGAATTTGCTTAGTAGTCATGCTATTAACAGATTTTTCAAAGTTTAAGATATTGTTAATATCAGTTTTGTTAAAATCAGCTTCTGTAATTCTTGATAGCCAAAATTTATTTTTCATAAGTTGCTCTTTCCTTGCAACTAAGTAACCTTCTTTAGCTTTATTTAAATCTTTTTCACTAGGTCCATTGTTAATTAGATTAGTAACTTCTTGCATTGCAATGGTTTTTAATTTCTCAGCATTTTCAGGCCCACATCCAAAAGAAATATTTAATGAATAAGTATCATAAATATCTTTATTCATTCTTGCTCCAACTCTTGGTGAATAGACTCCTTGAGCTTCTTCTCTTAGTTTTTCTATCATTTTTATAGATAAAATTTCACCAATAGTTTTAATAGCTAGGGCATCTTTGTCATTATAAGAAGCTTCTCCTCTATAAATAATACTTACCTTACTTTTAGGGTCATTCCCTTTGTTAAAAATTTTAGTATGATTTCCTGATATTTGCCTGTACCCTAAGTCTTTAAAATTTTCTTTTTTATCATTAGCAGGTAAACTTGCTATGTATTGTTTGGTAAATTCTTTTAATTTGTTTTCATCAAAATTACCTACAAAATAGAAGTCAAAATCAGCAGCATTTGCAAATCGTTCGTTATATATTTTATATGCTAATTCATAATTGGTATTGTCATACGCTTCTGGTGTAGGGAAACCTGTATGTCTTGGGTTGTTTGGGTTTTTGAATTTACCAAAGGCATCCATAAAATAATAGTTAGGGTTTGCTAATAAGTTACCTAAAAATCCTTTTTGCTTTATAACGTGTGACTGAAAAGATTCAGGATCTTTGTTTACGGACGTAAAATTTAGATGAATAAGTTGGAATAAAGTTTCTAAATCTTTTGGAGTAGAAGAACCATTCATTCCTTCATAACTATTACTAACCCTTGGTCTTAATGAAACCATTTTACCAGTTAAAAACTTTTTTAAATCGTTTTTGTTTAAGCCAGCAATACCACCTTCAGTTATAGCATTTATTGCTAAATGTGTAGAAATAAAATCTTTATTATTTAGTAAAGATGTACCTCCGTAACTTTGAGTGTCAAATAAAATCTCATCATTTTTAAAATCTGTTTTTTTATAGGTTACTTTGGCTCCGTTACTTAATGTAATCGTTTTGATACCTAACTTTTCATTTGAAGTTTCTTTAACAATAGTTCCTTTTTTTGGTAATGTAGTGAATAAAGATTCCTGAATGGTAGCGTCTTCATACGGCTTAATACTCGTGTTAGTTTTTACGCTTTCCAATAAATCTAAAACTTCTTTTTCCGTAGTTGTTTTTTCTTTACCGGTTAAGATAATCATTCTATTAGTTTCTTTTAGGTATTTTTTGATTAACACATTTACTTCTGCTAAAGAAATAGTAGGAAGTTGTTGTTGTGAAAAGTGATATGCCCATTCATCATTTTGATATGATTCTCCTGTTAAAAAGTTATCAATTAAAGGTTGTACAAGTCTTCTAGATTCCGTTTTACCTTGGTTTAAGAAAGCTTTTTCATAGCGAGCTAAAATACTTGTTTTTGCACGATTGAATTCCCCATTTTGAAAACCGTAACGTTTTACACGTTCATTTTCTTCTGCTAAAGCTTTTAGAGCGGTAAGGTGGTTTGGTCCTGCAGCCATTGCCATGGATTGATATGCTTCCTTGCTTCTTGCAAAAGTGCCTCCGTAGCTAGAAAAACCATACACAAATGGTGGTTTTTTACTGTTGCGTAATTCACCTAAACGATTATTAATCATAGTAGCAAATAAGCTTTCTACTAATGAGTTTCTTGCGTCATTAATGGTTTTTTCTGGTGTCGGGTTATTCCCGTCAGCCATATACATTAACTGCACTTGGTTAAAAGTAGCTTCCTTGTCACTTTCTATAGCAACAAAGGTTTCATCATGATTGGTAATATGAAAACTTTCTCTTTTTCTTGGATTTTCTGCTTTAGGTTGTTTTTCAAAGTGTGCTTTTATTTTATCTTCTAGCATAGCAACATCGACATCTCCAACAGCAATAACAGCCATTAAATCAGGTCTATACCAGTCTTTGTAAAAACGTCTAATAGCTTCTGGTTTAAAGTTTTCAATAATTTCTTTTTTACCAATAGGAAGACGGTCAGCATATTTTGATTTATACATAATCTTAGGTAAATAATTTTTCATCATTCTTTTATTGGCGCCTAAACCTGTACGGTATTCTTCCATAATAACACCACGTTCATTATTAATTTCTTCGTCTGTTAATAGTGCATTAAAAGCCCAATCTTCAAGAATTTGAAATCCTTTTTCTAATTTCTCTGCGTCATCACTTGGTATAGGTAAAATATAGACTGTTTTGTCAAAACCAGTGTATGCATTTAGGTGTGCTCCAAATTTGACACCTATACTTTGTAGGTAATCTACTAATTCATTTTTTTTAAAATTTTTAGTTCCGTTAAAACACATATGTTCCATAAAATGTGCTAAACCTTGTTGGTCATCATCTTCTAAAATAGAACCAGCGTTAATAACTAATCTTAATTCGACTTTGTCTGCGGGTTTACCATTGTTTTGGATATAATAGGTTAGTCCGTTGCTAAGAACTCCTTTTTTTACAGAAGGATCATTAGGTATTGATTGTGTGGTAGTGGTTTCTGTTATTTTTTCTTTTAATGCAGGTGCTACCTCTGTTTTTTGTGAAGTTTTACAAGCAATAGCTCCTAATATTAGCGCTAAGGGAAGGATTTTTTTAAACATAAGTTGTTTGTAATTAAGTTAATAATACTTACGAAGATACAAATAAATAATATTATGAAGGGAGGTAGAGCTGTTAATATATGTTAATCTGATGGTTGTAAGTGGGTAGTGAGTAGTGTTTTGTTACTCTTTCACGCCCTCAATTAAAATTTCTAAAATTTGTATGGCAGCAGCACTAATTTTAGTTCCAGGGCCAAAAACGGCAGTGGCACCAGTATCAAATAAAAATTGATAATCTTGTGCGGGTATTACACCGCCTACAATAATCATAATATCTTCACGTCCGTATTTTTTAAGTTCTTCAATTACGGCAGGAACTAAGGTTTTATGTCCTGCTGCAAGAGAGGAGATTCCTAAAATATGCACATCATTTTCAACGGCTTGTTTTGCAGATTCTGCAGGAGTTTGAAATAAAGGACCAATATCTACATCAAAACCAACATCGGCATATCCTGTTGCTATTACTTTTGCACCACGGTCATGACCATCTTGTCCCATTTTGGCAATCATAATACGTGGTCTCCTA
>CAZSQD010000083.1:6970-9442 GCA_964608925.1 uncultured Kordia sp. | reverse complement strand
TAGTAAATGCAACTTTTCGAGGATTAGATTATTATAATTATTTTTTCAAAAGAAAAGGAATAAACTTCCCTTCCTTCCAAATGGATAAAAGTTCTTATCTTTCCTCTATAAAAAGTTGTGATATGAGTCATTTAACCGAACACCAAAGGGAAAAAATTTCTACGATTTTAGAGAAAAGAATATAAACTACTGCCATACTATAAATATAGCTCTTTTTAAACAAAAAAAATCCCTTAACTAATTAGTTAAGGGATTTGTACTGAAGGCGGGTCCCGATAGCTATCGGGATGAACCCAAGCTATATTTTTGTTTTAATTTTTTAATAATTTCAGGATATTTTTTAAGGTTTTCAATATAAAGTTTACTTCTCATATTTTTAATATGACTTTCAATTTTTCTTGCAAGTTCACGCTCTAAATTTAATATGCAATAAAACAACTCCCAATCACTTGCTCGTTTGGTATAACTTCTATCAAACACCTTATTAGAATGTTCCAATAAACGTTGTTTTAAATTCAAACAACTACCTATATAATATTTACTAATTGATTTAGAGAAAAGAATATAAACTACTGCCATACCATAAATATAACTCTTTTTAAACAAAAAAAATCCCTTAACTAATTAGTTAAGGGATTTGTACTGAAGGCGGGACTTGAACCCGCACGCTCCAAGGAGCATTGGATTTTAAGTCCAACGTGTCTACCAATTCCACCACTTCAGCATTTCTGAGTGTTTACCATCCCGATAGCAATTCGGGACCACACTTCAGCATTTGTTGATAAAAAATCAACATGTGGAAATATTATATGAAAAATAACTTTTTTAATAATTTCCCTGATTAAAAAGATAATCAAGGAAATTTGTACTGAAGGCGGGACTTGAACCCGCACGTCCCAAGGGACATTGGATTTTAAGTCCAACGTGTCTACCAATTCCACCACTTCAGCATTATACCTATATTTTATAATCCCGATGGTTATCGGTAAAATATAGCGTAAAGTTATTTTCAGAGCGAAAAACGAGGCTCGAACTCGCGACCTCCACCTTGGCAAGGTGGCGCTCTACCAGCTGAGCTATTTTCGCATTATGTATCATGAACATTGCAATACTTTCGTGTTGCGGGTGCAAATATAACATCTTTTTTTGATTACTTACCATCTTTTTTTGAAAAAAATTATGGTTTTTTTAAGGTGCTGATTTGCAAGGAAATTACTTTATAAAAAAAGGATTTTCAATCATAGGAAGATAGCCTAATAGGTTTAATTCCCCAATATTTACATCTTAAAGTTAATAAAATGTAACTCAATACCTCTCTCTAACTTACAGAGAGAAAGTTTATTATTGAAAATCCTTTTTTTGTATTTCTATATTGTATTATTTTGACTTATTTAACCGCCATTAATTCTACATCAAAAACTAATGTAGCATCTGGTGGTATTACTCCTCCTGCTCCATTTGATCCATATCCTAAATGTGATGGTATTACAAAACGAGCTTTGTCACCTACGTTTAATAAACTAATACCTTCATCCCAACCTGCAATTACTTGCCCTACTCCTAAAGGGAAATCAATTGGTTGATTTCTTTTGTATGAAGAGTCAAATACAGTACCGTCTGCTAATTGTCCTTTATAATGTACAGATACTGTTTTTCCTTTTTCTGCTTTTACTCCTGTTCCTTTTTGGATAATTTTATAGTGCAATCCGCTTTCTGTTTGATCAAAACCTTCTGCTAAGTCACCTAATGCTTTTGCTGCTGCTTCTTTTTCAGCAACTAAACGTGCTTCACGAGATCCTTCAAAGGTTCTGAATTCAGAAATAGCGTTAAATGCTACTGCTACTGCTCCTACTCTTACTATTTCTAATTTTTCAATTTTATCACCTTGAGCAATAGTGTCTACTATGTTTTGTCCTTCTATTACATTCCCAAAAACGGTGTGTTTACCATCTAACCAATCGGTTGCAATGTGCGTAATATAAAACTGACTACCGTTTGTTCCTGGTCCTGAATTTGCCATTGCTAAAACTCCTGGTCCTGAATGTTTTAATTCTGGATGAAACTCATCATCAAATTTATATCCTGGGCTTCCTGTTCCTGTACCTGAAGGGCAACCTCCTTGAATCATAAAATTAGGAATAACTCTATGAAATTTTAACCCGTCATAATATGGTGTACCTTGTGATTTTACATCATTTTCTATATTTCCCTCTGCTAAAGCTACAAAGTTACCTACTGTTCCTGGTGTTTTTTGAAATTCTAAGTTTACTAAAATTTCTCCTTTAGTGGTGTGAAATTTTGCATATAATCCATCTTGCATAATAGTATTTTTAAATTTTGAAATGCAAAATTACGGATTTTATCTGTTTTGATATTCCTTTATGTATAAAAAAATCCCTTTAAACATTGTTTAAAGGGATTTTTGATAAAATCAATGCTTATTTGCTTATCGCCCCGCAATTAAATATCATC
>CAZSQD010000083.1:0-6870 GCA_964608925.1 uncultured Kordia sp. | reverse complement strand
GATTTTTGATAAAATCAATGCTTATTTGCTTATCGCCCCGCAATTAAATATCATCAAAACTAACGTCTGTAAAACTTTCGGTAGTTGTTTCTGTTGGTGTGGATGCTTCTGGTTTGTTAAAATCTTTTACGTAATCTTTTTGATGACGTTCAGATATTACTTCTTCTCCTTTTTCATTGACAATATATGCCGTCATTTCCTGCATAATTTCAGTAAATTCCGTAAAATCTTCTTTATATAAATAAATTTTATGCTTTTTGTAGTGGAAAGAACCATCGTCATTTGTAAACTTCTTACTTTCTGTAATGGTTAAATAATAGTCGCCTGCCTTTGTTGAGCGTACATCAAAAAAATAAGTTCTTCTACCTGCTCTTAATATTTTAGAAAATATTTCTTCTTTTTCTAAATACTCTTTTTCACTCATAATATTATTATCTTTTAGTATTATTAAATAGTATAGATTTTATCATTTTCTATCTGCGTTTCAAAAGTGCTAAAAATAATACGGACTGCCAAATATTTTAGCTTCCTTTTTCGGTAAGTTGTTTTTGGTAAAGTGCTTTATAATATCCTTCTTGATTAACTAACTCACTATGAGTGCCTATTTGTAATATGCTACCGTTATTTAATACCATAATTTTTTTAGCATTTTTAGCAGATGAAACTCTATGTGTAACTATAATTACCGTTTTATTTTGTGTTTGAGTTTTTAAATTATTTAAAATATGCTCTTCCGTTTCGGTATCTACTGCTGATAAGCAATCATCAAACAACAATATATCAGGGTTTTTAATTAATGCGCGTGCAATTGATACGCGTTGTTTTTGACCTCCTGATAAAGTGATACCTCTTTCTCCTAAAACTGTTTCATATTGTTTTGCAAATTGCACAATATTTTGATGTACTACTGCACTTTTTGCTGCCGAAATTATTTCATTTTGTGTCGCTTTTTCTTTTCCGAATTTAATATTATTACTAATCGTATCGGAAAACAAAAAAGGATCTTGTGGCACTACTCCTATTTTTTCTCTTAATACCGTTAAATTTTGATCTTTAACCGTTGTACCTCCTACGCAAACTTCCCCCGATGTAGCATCATATAACCGAGTTATTAAATTTAAAATAGTACTTTTTCCTGAACCTGTTTTACCAATAATAGCAATTGTTTCTCCTTCTTTTATTGTGAATGAAATATTTTTTAAGGCTTCTATATTGGTGTCATCATACGTAAAACTTACATTTTTAAACTCAATTGTACTAGCAATTTTACTTGGGTTGGTATTGTTATTTTGTATTTGTGGAGTTACCTGTAAAAACTCATTAATACGCTTTTGAGAAGCTTCTGCTTGTTGCACCATTGAAGTTACCCAACCAACAGTTGCTACTGGCCATGTAAGCATGTTTACATATAAAATAAATTCAATTAACGTACCTATACTTGCAATTTCACCATTTACATACTGCATACCTCCAATATAAATTACCAAGGTATTACTCAGTCCTATAAGTAATATCATAAAGGGAAAAAACCATGCTTGCACTTTTACCAAATCCATGTTTTTCTCTTTACTATCTATTGATAGGGTTTCAAATTTAGCAGCAATATTAGGTGTAATACCGTACGCTTTTATAACGGATATACCTGAAAAAGATTCTTGTGTAAATATGGTTAACTTTGATAAATATTCTTGTACAATTGTACTACGCACATGTATTTCCTTACTCAATTTATAAATTGCTACGGATAAAAACGGGAGTGGTATTAACGTATATAGTGCTAATTTTGGGGCGGTATTGACCATTAATGGTATGACTATAATAAACAGCGTAATGGTATTGATACTGTACATTAAAGCAGGCCCAAAATACATACGCACACGCCCAACATCTTCACTAATTCTATTCATTAAATCGCCTGTACGGTTTTGCTTATAGAAATTTTGAGATAGTTTTTCATAGTGTTTAAAAATATCATTTTTTAAATCAAACTCTATTAAACGAGACATTACTATTAAGGTTTGACGCATTAAAAACGTTAAAAAAGCACCTACAAAAGCAACTCCTATAATGAGTAGTATATAATGTCGTATCTCATTTTTAAAAATCGTAATATCAGCATTATTTTGCAATACATATTTTTCTATTACACTTATTGCATTACCTGTAAAACGTGGTGTAAAAACAATAAAAATACGCGCAACAATAGTAATTACAATACCTAATAATAAGCGGTATTTATATTTTAAAAAATATTGATTTAAGTACTTTAGTTCTTTCATAGTATTATTACAACAAAGATGCAATTTTTAATTGTACTGTCATTATCAAAAAAGAGGAAACTTAGTATTGATAAAAAGTATTTATTTACAACAAGTTTCTTTGTAATATTTTGCTCAATCTGCAATAATCAGCTACTTTTGCAGCTTCAAATTAAAGAATCACTTATTTTTAAGTATAAATACTATTAAAATGACATCAGAAGTACTAAATATAAAAGATTTACCAAAAGTAGATCCTGTTTTTGGGCAATTATCCTTTCATGAGCATGAACAAATTGTTTTTTGTAATGATAAAGACACTGGTTTAAAAGCCATTATAGGAATTCATAACACCACTTTAGGTCCTGCTTTAGGAGGTACCCGTATGTGGCAATATGCAAATGAATGGGAAGCGCTTAATGATGTATTGCGTTTATCTCGTGGTATGACCTACAAATCAGCCGTTGCAGGTTTAAATTTAGGTGGAGGTAAAGCTGTAATTATTGGTGATGCTAAAACTCAGAAAACTCCTGAATTAATGAAGCGTTTTGGCGAATTTGTACACGGTTTAAGTGGTAAATATATTACTGCGGAAGACGTTGGTATGGAAACTTCTGATATGGATTTAGTACGTGACGTTACCCCTTATGTAACCGGTATTTCAGAAAGCAGAGGTGGTGCAGGAAACCCTTCTCCTATTACCGCTTATGGCGTTTTTGTAGGAATGAAAGCTGCTGCAAAATACAAATACGGTAGTGATATTTTAGAAGGTAAAAAAGTAATTGTACAAGGTATTGGTCATGTTGGTGAAAGTTTAGTAGAACATTTAACTGATGAAGGTGCGCAAGTAATTATTACAGATATTAATCAAGCACGCTTAGAAGAAGTTAGTAAAAAATATGGCGCACAAATTTATACCGGTGATAATTTATACGCTTTAGATGCCGATATTTACGCCCCATGTGCATTAGGTGCTACCATAAATGACAACACCATTAACCAATTAAACGTTGACATTATTGCAGGAGCCGCAAATAATCAATTAGCTGACGGAATTAAACACGGTAAAATTTTACAAGAAAAAGGAATTGTTTATGCTCCTGATTTTGTAATTAATGCTGGTGGAATTATTAATGTATATGCCGAAATAGTAAATTATGATAAAGTAGAAATTATGCGTAGAACAGAAAATATTTTTAATACTACCTTAAATATATTAACTACTGCTCAAGCATACGGCACAACTACCCATGAAGCTTCCATACTTATTGCGCAACAAAAAATTGATGCTCGAAAAAAAGAAAATAAGCAATAGTTATTACAAAATAATACATTATTTTTGCAAAGCGAAAGGTTTTAAAATTTTTCGCTTTTTTTTAAAATCAATTAGGAGCGTAAAACAACAATCCTTTTAAAAGTTCTTTATCATGTTAAATAGAAGACATATTCGTACCAAAGTAATGCAACAAATTTTTGAGTTGCAATTAACTAATAGTCAAGACTTAAATATAGCTAATAAAAAATTAAATGATAGTTGCTATAAAATGTATGATTTATATTTACTACAATATCAACTATTTACGGTAATTTTAAAAAAAGCAAAAATATTAAATTTAGCCTCTCAAAAAAGCTTTTTAGCAGAAAATAAAAACATTAACGTAAACCGTTTAGCCAATAACGTATACCTAAATCACATTGCAGCAAGTAGTGAATTAGCTACACTTATTAAAGAAAACAAGCTCACAAACTGGGAATTAGATGATGAGTACGCCTCTTTATTTTTAAAAGAAATACTGAATTCAACTTTTTATAGTGACTACATAAACGAAGAGAACTCTTTTGAAAACGATAAAAAATTACTTTTAAAAATATTTAAAAATATTATTGCTCCTAATGATAAGTTATACTCTTATTATGAAGATAATTGTATTAGTTGGACTGACGATTTACCACACGTAAACACAACTGTTTTAAAAGAACTAAAAAAATTAGATTTTAAAATTGACTTACGCCTAACCGTTTTATTTAAAGATGAAGAAGATCAAAGATTTGCTAAAAATTTATTAGAAAAAACAGTATTAAACAATGAAGAATTAAGTAAATATGTAGATGACAAAACTCCCAATTGGGATGCTGATAGAATTGCAAATACTGACTTTATACTTTTAAAAATGGGAATTTGTGAAATTTTAAAATTCTCATCTATTCCTGTAAAAGTAACCTTAAATGAATACATTGAAATTGCCAAGGAATATTCTACTAAAAAAAGTAGCACATTTATAAATGGTATTTTAGATACCCTTATCAAAGAATTTAAAAGCAACGGTAAATTGCAAAAAATGGGACGAGGATTGCTATAATCTCAACTTTTTTTTTAAATTTACATCTTTAAAATAATTAATTAATCAAATTTAAATAATAATATAATGAAAAATTTAAGAATTTTAGCTATTACTGCCGTATGCGCAATAGCATTTGTTTCTTGTAAAAAAGAAAATGCAGCAGACAAAATTAGTGCCGAAAATGTTGAAGCAGCAGCCGTAAGAGATGCTAGTGCTAATAAATTTCCAGTAATGACATTTGATAAAACTGAACATGACTTTGGTACAATTGAGCAAGGTGATGTAGTAGATACTAAATTTAGCTTTAAAAACACTGGAGACAAACCTTTAGTTATTGTAAATATTAAAGGAAGCTGTGGTTGTACCGTACCTAATGATTGGCCAAGAAATGCTATTTTACCTGGTGAATCTGGTAGTTTTGGTGTAAAGTTTAACTCAAGAGGTAAGAAAGGACAAAACAACAAATCAATTACTGTTACTTGTAATTCTGAAAAAGGTAGAGAAGTAGTTAGAATCAAGGTTTTAGTAAATGCTCCTGTAGGTGCAGCTCCTAAAAAAGCTCTCGTAAGAAAATAATATGGAAAACTTAGGACAATTTGCCCCATTTATTTTAATGTTTGCGGTACTTTACTTTTTCTTTTTAAGACCACAAATGAAAAAGCAAAAGCAAGAAGTTAACTTTGCAAAAGAAATAAAAAAAAGTGATCGTGTTATTACCAAAAGCGGTATGCACGGTAAAATAGTAGAATTAAATGATAAAGACAATACCTGCACTATAGAAACTGGTGCTGGGAAAATTAAATTTGAACGCTCTGCCCTATCTTTAGAGTTAAGCCAAAAATTAAACAAATAATCTTTATTTAATAACATTATAAAATATCCTCAAAGCAATATGTTTTGAGGATATTTTTTGTTTACAAAACTCGTAAGCCATTTTTTACAGGAGCATCTGCCGTTAATAAAACCACATTTTCACTACCATCTACCACTCCTAAAACCAAACACTCACTCATTAAGTTCGCAATTTGTTTTTTTGGGAAATTTACAACCGCTACAATTTGTTTTCCAATCAATTCTTTGAGGTTATATCTCGTGGTAATTTGAGCCGCACTTTTTAAAATTCCTAAATCACCAAAGTCAATTTGTAGTTTATATGACGGGTTGTGAGCTTCCTTAAAACTATCCGCAGTTAAAATAGTCCCCACACGTAATTGCACTTTTTCAAAATCTTTCCAAGTAATTTCCATATTTTTGTATCTCTATTTTACTAAAATACAAAAATATGTCATTAACACCATCCAATATGTTGCCTTTAGGCACAATAGCTCCTCCGTTTTCATTAATAGACACTATTAGTAACAATACATACACACTAACCAATTTAAAAGGCCGTAATGCTACGGTTATTGCATTTATTTGCAATCATTGCCCATTTGTAATACACATTAACCCAAAATTAGTAGAAATTGCGAATCACTATCAAGAAAAGGGAATACACTTTATAGCTATTAGCAGTAATGATGCAACAAAATATCCACAAGATACTCCTGGTAAAATGAAAATTCATGCAAAAGAAAATGAGTACCCTTTCCCTTACTTATATGATGAAACTCAAATGATAGCCAAAAAATATGATGCAGCTTGTACTCCTGATTTTTATATTTTTGATGCAGATGTTAAATTAGTTTATAGAGGGCAAATGGATAATTCCAGACCAGGAAATGAAATAGCTGTTACAGCTATAAATTTAACAACTGCTTTAGATGCCTTATTGGCAAACAAACCCATTAAAGCATTACAAAAACCCAGTATTGGATGTAATATTAAATGGAAAAACTAAAAATTCCTTATTACATTTATGCTATAAATGTAATAAGGAATTAAATTTTAAATTACTCATTAATGGCTTATCACCAAATGATTACTTTTTAAATTTCAAAACTTCTGATCTTCCTTTTTTGAAAATTTTATTACTATTATGTGTTCCTTTACGTAATTCTTTTTGTTCTTCAAAAGTTAGTTGTGTTACTTCTTTACAAGCATCAGAACAGCAGTTTTCCATTTTCTCTGCACACGCTTTACATTGTATAAATAATAAATGGCATGCTGCATTTTCACAATTTATATGCGCATCACAAGGTGTGCCACATTGATGGCAATTAGAAACCACATCATCACTAATACGCTCTGCACGCCGATGATCAAAAACAAAGTTTTTACCTAAAAATTGGTTTTCTAAACCTTCTGCTTTTACTTGTCGGGTATATTCA
>CAZSQD010000082.1:0-9521 GCA_964608925.1 uncultured Kordia sp. | reverse complement strand
GTAGTAGATTATCAAACATATGTAGGTACATCCGCACCAATAACTTTTAACGGGTTAGTACGTCATTATGATTTACGTGGCGGTAGTAATATGGCAGATATTCAAGTAAATTTAACGGATAAACATGATAGAACACAACAAAGTCATGAGTTAGCGAGTTTAATGCGTCCAACCATTCAAAAAATTGGTAAAAAATACAATGCCAATGTAAAAATTGTTGAAGTGCCACCAGGACCTCCAGTTTTATCAACTATTGTAGCTGAAATTTACGGCCCTGATTATAAAACACAAATGGATGTTGCTAGTCAAGTAATGACAATATTAAATAATACGGATGATGTGGTTGATGTGGACTGGATGGTTGAAGACAATCAAGTAGAGTACGAGTTTATTATTGATAAAGAAAAAGCAATGTTATACGGTGTAGCACCTCAACAAATTGCATATACCATGAATATGGCATTGTCAGAACGCGCAGTAACTTCTTTGTATGATGAAAAAGCAAACAATCAAATAGGAATAGTTTTATCTTTAGAAGATTCGGAAAAATCAACTTTAACGGATATTGCACAACTGAAAGTAAAATCAAGTCATGGTAATATGATTACTATTGGTGATTTGGTAAAAATTGAAGAACGTACACGTGCAAAAAGTATTTTTCGTAAAAACCAAAAACGTGTAGTGTATGTAACTGCGGATATGGCGGGTAAATTAGAAAGTCCTGCGTATGCTATTTTAGGAATGGAAGAAAAACTAAAAGAAATTAAATTACCAGAAGGGTATAGTTTGAAAGAATTGTATTTAAACCAACCAGAAAGCGAAGAAAATTATGCTGTTAAATGGGATGGTGAATGGCAAATTACATTAGAGGTATTTAAAGATCTAGGTATCGCTTTTGGAGGTGCAATTATTGCTATTTATATTTTAATAGTAGGATGGTTTCAAAACTTTAAAGCACCATTGGTAATGCTAATGGCAGTACCTTTATCATTAATAGGTATTATTGTTGGGCATTGGATGATGGATGCTTTCTTTACCGCAACCTCATTTATTGGTATGATTGCTCTTTCAGGTATTATGGTACGAAACTCGGTATTGCTAATTGATTTTGTAAATTTAAGAGTTAAAGAAGGGGTGCCATTAAAAGAAGCTGTAATTGAAGCAGGTGCAGTACGTACAATGCCTATTTTGTTAACAGCAGGTACCGTTGTAATTGGAGCATTTGTAATATTATTTGATCCTATTTTTCAAGGTTTAGCCATTTCATTAATGGGCGGTACAATTGTATCAACTGTACTAACCCTATTAGTAGTGCCGTTAATGTATTATATGGTAGAAAAAAATAATTATAAATAAAATTAATGTCTTATCAAGCGCAGTCAAAATGTTTTTAAAGTAAATAGTTTGACTGTGTTTAAATAAAAATAAAAATTATGAAATTAGTAATTGTAACTGCAGTAGAGTTTTTTCATGATGATATGTTGCATATTTTCAAAAAAGCAGGTGTAAAAACAGTAAGTGAATCAGATATTGATGGCTATAAAAACATACCTACTGTTTTAACAGCATCCAATTGGTTTGCTGCAGAAAAAGGAGGGATTAAATCGGTCATGTTATTTTCATTTACAAATGATGAAAAAATAGATGTTTTGTTTCAATTAATTAAAGAGTATAATACAAATTTAGAAACCAATAACCCTGTGAAAGCAATTGTATTGCCAGTAGAGCGGTTTATTTAATTGTGGGGTAGCCCATCGCTACAATTATCAGGAGGTTTAATTCTCCGATGTTCTACATTAAAAGTCAATAAAAATGAAGTTTAATATCCTGTACCTTTGGAGTGAGGAAGTTTAATATAAAGAAAAAATGAAAAAAGCAATATTATTTTTAGTCGGTATGTTTTTAATGGTAAGCTGTGTTAATAATAAAAGCACAGAAAGTGTCACGTCATTAAAAGAAATTCAACCAGAGCAATTAAGTGAAGGTTTTAGGTTATTAGAAAACAGTTGTTTTTCTTGTCATAATCCTAACCCTACTTTAGGTAATAAAATAGCACCTTCTTTTGCGGAAATTAAAAAGAACTATATAGGTAAAAATAGCACTCAAAATCAATTTGAAGAAAATGTAATTCAGTTTGTAAATAACCCAATTAAAGAAAACTCAAAAATAAAAGGCGCAATTGATAAATATGGTTCTATGCCCAAACTTAGTTTTAGTACTAAACAATTAAAAGCAATAGCATATTATATTTATAATACTAATATTGAAAGTGTTGATTGGTATAAAAATCAATATAAAAAAGAAAAATTAAAACTAAAAAATACTAAAATAGTATTATCTCCCATCCAACAAGGTAAAGAGATAGTAATGAAAACAAAAGGAGTTTTAGGTAAAAATTTATTAGGTGCAATTAAAAGTAAAGGAACTAAAGCTGCATTGGAGTTTTGTAATGAAAAAGCGGTATTTTTAGTAGATAGTATGGCGGTAAAATTGAATGCAAAAATAAAAAGAGTTTCAGATAAAAATAGAAACCCTAATAATAGAGCATCAGGGGCGGAATTGGAATATATTTTAAATGCAAAACAAGGGTTAAAAAACGGAATAAAACCGAAACCTAAATTAATAAATATTGACGGGAAACAAATAAAATATTATCCAATAATGACTAACAAAATGTGTATGCAATGTCACGGTAAGCCAAAAGTTGATATTAAGATAGCAACACAAAAAGCAATAGATTTATTGTACCCCAATGATAACGCATTTGGCTATAAAGAAAATGAGTTACGTGGAATTTGGGTAATAGAAACTGATAAATAAGATATTTTAAAAACATAAAAAGAACAATATTATGATAAATAGATTAATTAGAGCAATAGCAGGAATTTTCATATTAATTAGCTTAGTGTTAGCTGTAAAAGTAAATATCAATTGGCTTTGGTTTACAGCCTTTGTAGGAGCTAATTTATTGCAATCATCAATAACACAATGGTGTTTAATGGAGGTGATTTTAAAAAATGTTTTTAAGGTAAAAGATTAATCACAAGGAGATATTGTTTAGAGGTTTTAAAAAAAGCAGAAAATTTAATTTTCTGCTTTTTTTGTGGTTTATTTGTTCAGTTTTTAAATCACTTTTTTATGAATTGGATATTTGAACCTTGGCCATGGTATGTTTCTGGACCCATGATAGCCTTTATTATGTTTTTATTAATCATAATGGGTAAAAGATTTGGTATGTCCTCAAATTTACGAACATTATGTACTATTTGTGGGGCAGATAAAACAACTGATTTTTTCCGATTTGATTGGAAAGCACAACAATGGAATTTAACGGTAGCTTTAGGAGCAATAATAGGAGGTTTCATAGCGTCAAATTACCTAACAAATGATATGGCAGTTCAATTAAACCCCGCAACAATAGAAAATTTAAAATCATTAGGGTTCCAAAGTGCAGGAAAAGCATATTTGCCAACAGAGTTATTTGATATATCAGTTTTTTATGATTTTAAAAAAACAGCACTATTGGCTATTGGTGGGTTATTAGTGGGTTTCGGAACACGTTATGCAGGTGGTTGTACATCAGGTCATGCTATTTCGGGTTTAAGTAATTTACAGCTTCCATCCTTAATAGCAGTAATTGGTTTTTTTATTGGTGGTTTAGTAATGGTTCATTTTTTATTTCCTTTAATTTTTTAATATGAAAACATTAATATATTTAGCAATAGGAGTTTTATTTGGTATTACGATGTTTAAAAGTGAAGCGGCATCTTGGTTTCGTATTTATGAAATGTTTCGTTTTGAAGCCTTTCATATGTATGGTATTATTGGTTCAGCATTATGTATAGGAATATTAATAATACAAGTAATCAAGCGTTTTAATATGAAATCGGTTCATGGAAATTCTATTTTATTTCCTCCTAAAGAAAAAAGTTTTAATCGCTATATGTTTGGTGGTATTCTTTTCGGATTAGGGTGGGCATTAGCAGGAGCTTGTCCAGGACCTATGTTTACACTAATTGGGGCAGGATTTTTACCTATATTTATTGTAATTGTTTTTGCAGTAATAGGCACATTCATTTACGGGGTTGTAAAAGATAAATTACCACATTAGCTTACCTGTGTTTACATTGAAAGTTGTTAAATTGAAGCTTAATACTTCGCGCTATTGAGCTGAGGTAGCTTATTATTTTTGCAAATTCAATACATCAATAAAATTGAATGCGGTCAATAAATTAAGTGTATTCAAGAGTTTTTTTAAAAATGTTTAGGGCGTGATTATTTATGCACTATTTTAAAATGAAGGTTGTTTCTTCAAAAGAAAAAAAAATGGTAAATTCGTACTCTTATGATACAAGAGCTAAAACAAAATTACGGTCATCTATTTGAAGATGATTTATTGCGGGAAATTAATGAAGTAGGTACTTTTAAAGAAGTTTCTGAAGGGTATAAATTAATGGAAGTAGGGCAATATATAAAGGCAATGCCACTATTAATTGAAGGTGCTATTAAAATTTTACGTGATGATGAAGATGGAGATGAATTACTGTTGTATTTTTTAGAACGTGGCGATACTTGTGCCATGACATTAACCTGTTGTATTGGTGATACTAAAAGTGAAATTAGAGCTATTGCAGAGTTAGATACTAAATTAATAATGGTGCCCATTCAAAAAATGGAAGAATGGACAGCCAAATATAAAAGTTGGAGAAATTTTGTATTTTCAAGCTATCACGGTCGCTTAATGGAAATGCTAAATACAATTGATAGTATTGCTTTTTTAAAAATGGACGAACGCTTATTAAAGTACTTGGCTAATAAATCTAAAATTACTGACAGTATAACCATACAAAGTACACATCAAGAAATTGCGTATGAGTTGCACACCTCCAGAGTAGTAATTTCTCGTCTATTAAAAACTCTTGAAAAACAAGGTAAAATAGAACTACATAGAAATAGTATAAAAATAATAAGTTTAAAATAAACACATAGGTAACTATGTGTTAGTTAGTTACATTTTTAAAAGATAGTTTTATCTTTTAAAAATGTAACACTTGTTACTGACTACGTGTGGTTTTTTATCCAACTTCGCTATCTTAAATAAAATAAAAATGGAGATAATAGAGTTTTTTGGATATTTTGGAGCATTATTAATTGGAGTATCATTAGGTTTAATTGGTGGAGGAGGTTCCATATTAGCCGTACCAGTTTTGGCATATTTGTTTGGCGTTAATGCAAAAGTAGCAACCGCATACTCATTATTTATTGTAGGTTCAAGTGCATTAGTAGGAGGGGTTAAACAACATTTTAAAGGTTATGTTGATTGGCGTACCGCAGTAGTTTTTGGGTTGCCAGCAATAGCAGGAGTATCAATTATAAGAAAATATGTAATACCAGTTTTACCAGATGTGCTATTTAAAATAGGTGATTTTGATTTTACCTTACGTATGGGAATGTTCGGTTTGTTTGCTATTTTAATGATTCCCGCAGGAATATCAATGTTAAAAGGTCGTAAAGAACGCATAGTTACAGGAGCGGTAAAGTACAATTACCCACTTATTTTAGCAGAAGGGTTATTAGTAGGTGCAATAACTGGATTTATTGGTGCAGGAGGAGGCTTTTTAATTATACCCGCATTAGTAATTTTAGCCAATGTAGAGATGAAAATAGCAGTAGGTACATCATTAATCATAATAGCAGCAAAATCATTATCAGGTTTCTTTTTAGGAGACGCTTTTACATTAGATATTGATTGGCAATTTTTGAATATTTTTACAAGCTTATCTTTTGTAGGTATTTTTGTAGGTAGTTATTTAAGTAACTTTATTGATGGTGCAAAATTAAAAAAAGGCTTCGGGTATTTTATATTTGCAATGGCAGCCTTTATCTTCTATATGGAGTTTTTTGTAAAACAATAACAGAAAACATAACTGTAACTAATGTTACTGTGAAGCATATCAGATGCTTATATCTTTGAAAAACGAAAATTAAAAATAATTAGGTTAAATTTAAATATTTGCCCAAAAAAAATAAAATTATGAAAGTAGAACAAATTTACACCGGTTGTTTAGCACATGCCGCTTATTATATTGAAAGTAAAGGAGAAGCAATAATTGTAGATCCATTACGTGAAGTACAACCATATATTAATAGAGCAAAGTTAGACGATGCTAAAATTAAATACATTTTTGAAACGCATTTTCATGCTGATTTTGTTTCAGGACATATTGATTTAGCTAAAAAAACAGGTGCTAAAATTGTATTTGGACCAACAGCAGCGCCAAAATATGAAGCTACTATTGCAGAAGATGGTCAAGTTTTTACAGTAGGAGACTATACTATAAAAATATTACATACACCAGGGCATACTATGGAAAGTATGGTTTTATTGCTAATTGATGAAAACGGTAAAGAACACGGTATTATTTCTGGTGATACGTTGTTTATTGGAGACGTAGGTCGTCCAGATTTAGCACAACATGTAGTATCTGATTTAACAGAAGAAAAACTAGCAGGTCATTTATATGATTCGTTACGTAATAAAATAATGCCATTATCAGATCATTTAATTGTATACCCAAATCACGGTGCAGGTTCTGCTTGTGGTAAAAACATGAGTAAAGAAACTACGGATACCTTGGGGAATCAAAAGAAAACCAACTACGCATTACAAGACATGACAAAAGCTGAATTTATTGATGTGCTTTTAGACGGTTTAGGTGCGCCACCAGCTTATTTTCCTGCAAATGTGTTAATGAACATTAATGGGTATGAAAGCTTAGATAAGGTTATGGAAAAAGCAACCAGACCATTATCACCAGCAGCGTTTGAAGCAGCAGCAAATGAAACCGAAGCTGTAGTTTTAGATGTACGTCATCAAGATGAATATGCAAAAGGTCATTTACCAAAATCTATTTTTATTGGTATTGATGGTGGTTTTGCTCCATGGGTAGGATCATTAATTGCTGATGTAAAACAACCTATTTTATTAGTTACTACACCAGGAAGACAAGAAGAAGTAATTACGCGTTTAGCACGTATTGGTTTTGATAATGTACTAGGCTATTTAGAAGGTGGTTTTGATGCTTGGAAAAAAGACGCAAAAGAATACGATACTGTAAGTCAAGTAACAGCAGCCGAATTAAAAGATCTTTTAGATGCCAATGCCATTCCAGTTTTTGATGTAAGAGGTGAAGGAGAATTTTTATCAGAACATATTGTAGATGCAGAACACACCTGTTTAAGTACGGTAAGTAATAGCATTGCACAATATCCATCAAACAAAACATTTTATATTCACTGTGCAGGAGGTTACCGTTCTGTAATAGCAGCATCTATTTTAAAAAGTAGAGGTGTCCATAATTTTATTGATGTAAAAGGAGGTTTTGGAGCCGTTAAAGAAGCAGGAATTAACGTAAGTGAATTTGTTTGCCCAACAACATTATAATTGTTGGGTGATTAACTCATTCCAATTTTTTTAGTGAAAGTTAATAGTTAAAAAATAAAAATTAATACCTCACATGCCTTTGGGTTGAGGAAGTTTATAAAAATAGAATATGCAAAATTTAAGCGAACAAGAGTGGTTAATGGGTTATACAGCAGATGAAAATGCGGTAATAATTGATGTAAGAACACCACAAGAATGGAATGAAGGAGTTATTGAAAACGCAATGCTTTTAAATATTTTTGAAGCAGAAACATTCATGGAAAAAGTAGCTACTTTAGATAAAAGTAAAAACTACTATGTGTATTGCCGTAGTGGTGCCAGAAGTGGGCAAGCTTGCCAAATATTAAATAACAATGGTATTAAAAAGGTACATAATTTAATGGGTGGTATCATGAGCTGGACAGGAGCTGTTGTAGTGCCATCAAACTAAAAAAATAATTAAAAAGGGATTGTATTAAAAAAATGCTTTCTCTTTTTTTTAAAACAGATAAAATGTTCAAATTTTTAAAATCATTATTCGGCTCAAATAATAGTGAGTCAAAAAACGCACATACTCGTTTAAATGTAACCGAATTTAAAACAGGTATTGCAAATAAAAACTGTTTATTAATAGATGTGCGTACACCAAATGAGTGTAGTGCAGGGACAATTAAAAATGCCAAAATAATTAATGTAATGGCAGGTGATTTTCAAACTAAATTAAGCAAATTAAATATTGAAAAACCACTGTATTTATATTGCCGTAGTGGTATGAGAAGTCAAAAAGCAGCAAAAGCAGCCGTAAAGTTAGGTTTTACTAAAGTTTACGACTTAAAAGGAGGATATAACGCGTGGAATTAAGCACGAGTAACTTTTAATAAATTAAAACAAAAAAATGACAACAATAAATATACAAAATCTAAAATGTGGAGGGTGTGCAAATACCATTACTACAAAAATAGCAGCCGTTGAGGGTATTACTAATGTTGCGGTAAGTGTAGAAGATGCTACCGTTTCTTTTAACCATGAAACTGAAGCCAACGTAACTGCCGCAAAGGAAAAATTAGCAGCAATTGGTTACCCAGAAGTAGGAGATAAAAACTCAGTAGTATCCAAAGCAAAATCATTTGTAAGTTGTGCAACAGGTAAAATGAATGCATAATGGGTAGTTTTCAAGATATTATCAATAAAAATGAACCCGTTTTAATTGATTTTTTTGCCACTTGGTGTGGTCCTTGTAAAGCACTTGCGCCAGTTTTAGAACAAGTTAAAGATGTGGTAGGAGAAAAAGCAACCATTATAAAAGTAGATGTAGATAAAAACCAAGCACTTGCTACTAAATTAAGTGTAAGAGGTGTACCTATAGTACTCTATAAAAACGGAAAACAATTGTGGAGGCAATCTGGAGTAATACCCAAAGAAGAAATTATCAAGCAAATAGAAGCCAATTATTAATGGTAAATCCGTAATTAAATTCTTTATAAAATCGCCCAAAATATAATTTATATTTTGGGTGATTTTTTATGAGTTTTAATAAATTTTTGCAATTCAAGAGTGTGAGGTATTGCTTCAATTTATTAATTTACCCTTGATTAAATACACGATTATTTCGGATATTATTTTTTATTATAATATGTTTTTAGTACGTTATCAATAGTATCTACTACTTTTTTTGCATTTTCTTTTGTAAAACATAATGCTGGTTTTGTTTTTATGACACTATCAAAAGGACCATCAGTACTAATGAGTATATTTCTATTTCGGAGTTCATTTTTTATATGATGTGCTAATTCTATATCAGGTTTTATGCTATTTTCTTTAATAATTTCCATTCCTAAAAATAAACCTGAACCTCTTATATCTCCAATGCAATTGTATTTTTTTTGTAATTCAAAAAATAGTGATTTGTAATAGTCCCCAACAATTTTGGCGTTTTCTTGTAATTTTTCTTCTGCTATAACTTCTAAAACAGCAGTAGCAATGGCACACGAAACAGGATTACCGCCAAATGAGCTAAAAAACTCTACTCCTTTGCTAAATGATTCGCTACATTCAAGGTTCTAACGCAACAAATCGTTGTCGTTAATTAATAATGCTA
>CAZSQD010000081.1:0-9532 GCA_964608925.1 uncultured Kordia sp. | reverse complement strand
ACCTTTTGTTAAATTGGTTATTTTATAATATTCATGTTTAATATTTAGGTTTAATCTTTTTAATTGTGCCTTTAAAAAATCATTTTCATGCATGTTTTTTCCGCCTTCATCGGTGTCATTTTTCCAAAATTTAGGATGCTGTTTTTCCATTTCAGAAGGCATTAAACCAGAAAATATAGCATTACGGGCATATTGTGTTGCGGTAGGTAAAATACTACAAAATGGTTTTTCTTCTATTTTTTTATAATGATTGGCAACAATAGGTTCAAAGGCTTTCCATTGGTCATAACGCAGGTTATCTACCACAACAAGTAGGGTAGGTTGTTCTGTATTTATTTGTGGTGCTATCCATTTTTTAAATAATTCATGTGATAACATGGGCACATCATGGCCCGTAAACCAATCGGGATAATTTTTATCAATAAATTTACCAAACTGTAAATTTGCTTCTTGTTTTTGAGAAAATAAAATTTCTTGCATCCCAGTATCTTCAATACTTTCCAGTTCAATTTCCCAATAAATTAGTTTTTGATATAATTCAGTCCAATCCTCCCAAGTGTTTACCATTGCTAAATCCATAGCTATTTTTCTGAATTCTTGTTGGTAGTTGGAAGTCGTTTTTTCTGATATTAAACGGGAGTAATCTAAATTCTTTTTAATACTTAATAATATCTGATTTGGGTTTACAGGTTTAATTAGGTAATCGGCTATTTTTGAGCCAATTGCTTCTTCCATAATGTATTCCTCTTCACTTTTGGTAATCATAACCACAGGAATATGTGATTTTTTAATAGCAATTTCTGATAAAGTTTCTAAACCCGTTAGCCCTGGCATATTTTCATCTAAAAAAATAATATCAAAATTTTCAGTTTCTAAAAGTTCTAAAGCCTCTGCGCCACTTAAACAAGTGGTTACGTCACAATTCTTTTTTTCTAAGAATATGATGTGTGGTTTTAGTAAATCTATTTCGTCATCTGCCCAAAGTATCTTGATGTTATTCATTAAAATAAGGTTTTATCAGCGTTAAAATTGTTAAGTTTGTGTTTATTCTTGGTAAAAAAAATACAACTTTTGAAAACAAACAACAAACTTAAGATATTAAACGACCCAATTTACGGTTTTATTACAATTCCTAACGAACTTATTTTTGATATCATTCAACACCCTTATTTTCAGCGGTTAAGACGGGTGTCGCAAATGGGATTAACGTATTTGGTATATCCAGGAGCGCACCATACACGGTTTCATCATGCGTTGGGTTGTATGCATTTAATGAGTAAAGCAATACAAGTGTTGCGCTTTAAAGGGGTTTTGATTTCTGAAGATGAAGCAACGGCGCTACAATTGGCTATCTTATTGCATGATATTGGTCATGGTCCGTTTTCACACGCTATGGAACATAGTATTGTAGAGAAAATTACACACGAAGAAATTTCATTAGCCTTCATGAAAGAGCTAAATATTGAGTTTGATGGGCAATTAACCTTAGCCATTCAAATATTTGAAGGCAAACATTCCAAACCATTTTTTTATCAGTTAATTAGTAGTCAGTTGGATATGGATAGGTCTGATTATTTAAAACGCGATAGTTTTTATACAGGTGTTGCAGAAGGAAACATCAATTCGGAACGCTTAATAACCATGTTAAATGTTGTAGATGATGTATTGGTAGTAGAAGAAAAAGGGATTTATTCCGTTGAAAAATTCTTATTAGCACGTCGTTTAATGTATTGGCAAGTATATTTACATAAAACAGGAGTTGGGGCAGAGCAATTATTGGTGCGCGTACTCAAAAGAGCGAAAGAACTAAGTGAAAGAGGTGTGAAATTGGTGGTAAGTGATGCGTTTCAGTATTTTTTACAGCATAAAATTAACAATACCAATTTTGATACTACTGCTTTAAAAACATTTGCGCAATTGGATGATTATGACATTGTTTCGGCAATGAAAACATGGATGAACCATGATGATAAAGTACTTTCTAATTTGAGTAAAATGCTTATCAATAGAGATTTATTAAAAATAGAACTTACCTCAAGTAAAATGTCAGACATTGATTTTCAAATGATTAGAGAAGAAACAAAAGAGAAATTTAATTTATCAGACGAAGAGGTAGCTTATTTTGTTTTTCAATCATCCGTTTCAAACACAGCATATAGTACCGAAGATTCGGGTATTAAAATTTTAATGAAAGATGATAGCGTAATAGAAGTTTCAGAAGCTTCTGACCACTTGAATTTAAAGGCATTAACAAAAACTGTTAAAAAATACTTTGTATGTTATCCCAAAGTGAGGTAACCTTTTTTTATATTTGCAGATAATGGAATTTACAGCAGAACAAATAGCAGGTATTTTAGAAGGGGAAATCGTAGGAAATCCAGAAGCTAAAGTAACTAAATTAGCAAAAATAGAAGAAGGAGAAGCAGGAGCTTTAACCTTTTTGGCTAATAAAAAATATACCGATTTTATTTATACTACAAAGGCAACAATTACCATTGTAAATAAAGACTTTGTACCTGAAAAGGAAATCACATCTACCCTAATAAAAGTTGAAGACGCCCAAATGGCATTTGCAAAATTATTAGAGTTTTATAATGAAGTTAAAAATAATAAACAAGGAGTAGAGCAACCTAGTTTTCAATCAAAAACCGCTAAACACGGTGAAAACGTATATTTAGGAGCCTTTTCTTATTTAGGTGAAAATGTAGTTTTAGGTGAAAATGTAAAAATTTATCCACACGTTTATATTGGTGACAATGTAACTATTGATGATAATACAACCATATTTTCAGGAGCCAAATTATATTCTGAAACCGTTGTAGGTAAGGGGTGTAGTATTAATAGTGGCGCTATTATTGGAGCAGATGGCTTTGGTTACGCGCCAGATGAGAATGGAGAATTTCAAAAAGTACCGCAAATAGGTAATGTAATTTTAGAAGATAATGTAGATATTGGTGCAGCAGCAACAATAGATAGAGCTACATTAGGGTCTACCATTATTCGTAAAGGCGTAAAAATAGATAATCAAGTGCAAATAGCACACAATGTAGAAATTGATGAACATACCGTAATTGCAGCGCAAACTGGTATTGCAGGTTCTACAAAAATGGGTAAATATTGTATGATTGGTGGGCAAGTAGGTATTGCAGGTCATTTAACATTAGGTAGTCATTTAAAAGTACAAGCACAAACAGGTATTGGACACCGTGCAAAAGATGGAGAACGTTTATACGGTTCCCCAGCAATAGATTATGGTAATTATGTAAAATCGTATGTGCATTTTAAAAATTTACCAAAAATAGTTCAGCAATTAAATAAACTTGAAAAAAAAATAAATAACAATGAGTAGTACCGTTGTCAATCAAAGAACCATAAAAAATGAAGTAACACTAACAGGTGTAGGTCTTCATACAGGTCAATCCGTAACATTAACCTTTAAACCCGCTCCTGAAAATCATGGATATGTATTTTCAAGAACCGATTTAGAAGGCAACCCAACAATGCAAGCAAAAGCTTCTTTTGTTACAGAAACACAAAGAGGAACTAATATGAAAAAAGGAGAGGTTGAAATCAACACTTCAGAACACGTATTAGCAGCTTTAGTAGGTTTAGAAATAGACAATTGCTTAATTGAATTAAACGCTTCTGAACCTCCAATTATGGATGGTTCTTCCAAGTTTTTTATTCAAGCTTTAGAAAAAGCTGGAATTGAAGAGCAAATAGCAGCACGTGAAGAATATGTAGTAACTGAAATTTTATCTTTTAAAGATGAAAATACAGGTGCCGAAATCATGATTATTCCTTCAGAAGAATATCAAGTAACAGCAATGGTGGACTATGAAACGAAAGTTTTAGGTACACAAAACGCTTCATTGTGTAAAATATCAGACTTTAAACACGAAATTGCCTGTTCACGTACCTTTAGCTTTTTACATGAGTTAGAGTATTTATTAGACAATGGTTTAATAAAAGGTGGCGATTTAAACAATGCAATCATATATGTAGATAAAGAAATTTCTTATGCTACATTAAATAAATTAAAGAAAGCCTTTAATAAAGATGACATTGCGGTAAAAGCGAATGGTATTTTAGATAATTTGACATTGCATCATCAAAATGAAGCTGCTCGTCATAAATTATTAGATGTTATAGGTGATTTAGCCTTAATAGGAACACGCATAAGAGGAAGAGTAATAGCTACAAAACCAGGTCATTTTGTGAACACACAGTTTGCAAAAATGATGGAAACACATATTAAAAAAGAAAAGCGCAATAAAGTACCTACGTATGATGTAACAAAAGTACGTATGGATATTCATCAAATTATGGATATGTTGCCACACCGTCCACCTTTCTTATTAATCGATAAGATTTTGGATTTAACAGACACATCTGTTGTAGGGATGAAAAACGTAACTATGAATGAGCCTTTTTTTGTAGGTCACTTTCCAGGAGCGCCAGTAATGCCAGGGGTTTTACAAATAGAAGCAATGGCGCAAACAGGAGGTATTTTAGTATTAAGTACCGTTCCTGATCCAGAAAATTATTTAACTTTTTTCATGAAAATTGACAAAGTTAAATTCAAACAAAAAGTATTACCAGGAGACACCCTGTTTTTTGATTGTAAATTAATTACACCAATACGTAGAGGGATTTGTCATATGCAAGCATATGCTTACGCTAACGGAAAAGTAGTTTGTGAAGCCGAATTAATGGCCCAAATTGCTCGTAAACCAGAAGCAAAATAAAACGATAAAAAAACTATAAAATGAATCAACCATTAGCATACATACATCCAGGAGCAAAAATTGCTAAAAATGTAGTTATAGAGCCTTTTACAACCATACACAATAACGTAGTTATTGGTGATGGTACGTGGATAGGGTCTAACGTAACCATTATGGAAGGTGCACGAATAGGTAAAAATTGTAATATTTTTCCAGGAGCAGTAATATCTGCAGTACCACAAGATTTAAAATATAATGATGAAGATACACTTACTGTAATTGGTAATAATGTAACCATAAGAGAGTGTGTAACCATTAATAGAGGTACTACCGATAAAATGGAAACTAAAATAGGTAATAATTGCCTTATAATGGCATATTGCCATATAGCACATGATTGTGTGGTAGGAGATAATTGTATTTTTTCAAATAATAGTACACTTGCAGGACATATAACCGTAGGTGATAATGTTATTTTAGCAGGTATGGTTGCTGTACATCAATTTTGTAGTATTGGAGAACATGCCTTTGTAACAGGGGGAACTTTAGTACGTAAAGATGTACCGCCATTTGTAAAAGCAGCACGTGAACCAATTTCTTATGTAGGAATTAACTCTGTAGGGTTAAGACGTAGAGGTTTTGAAACAGAGAAAATTAGAGAAATTCAAAATATATACCGAATATTATATCAAGGTAAAAATAATACTACCCAAGCTGCAGCAGTAATTGAAGCAGAAATGGAAGCAACTAAAGAAAGAGATAGAATTTTAATGTTCATAAAAAACTCAAAAAGAGGAATTATGAAAGGTTATTTTAAAAATTAATAAAAAGAAATTATGGCAGATACTTCAGACATCAGAAATGGATTATGCATTAGGTTTAATAATGATATCTATAAAATTATTGAATTCTTACACGTAAAACCAGGTAAAGGACCAGCTTTTGTACGTACAAAATTAAAAAGTGTAACTTCAGGTAAAGTCGTTGATAATACCTTTCCTTCAGGAAGAAAATTAGATGATGTACGTGTAGAAACGCACAAGTTTCAATTTTTATATCCAGAAGGTGATACCTATCACTTTATGAATACCGAAGATTACAATCAAATTACATTAGAAAAAGCTTCTTTAGATGCTCCAGGGTTGTTAAAAGAAGGAGAAGTGGTAACTATTTTGATCAATTCAGAAGATGAAATGCCATTATCTGTAGATATGCCAGCAAGTGTAATTTTAGAAGTTACACATACGGAACCAGGTGTAAAAGGAAACACTGCTACCAATGCAACAAAACCTGCAACCGTAGAAAGTGGAGCAACCGTAAACGTACCTCTATTTATTAATGAAGGAGATCACATAAAAGTAGAAACAGCAAAAGGAACTTATAAAGAAAGAGTTAAAAAGTAAAACGCATTAGAATAGTCCAACATTTGTTGGACTATTTTTTTACACGTTAAAAATAGAGACATGAAATTTCCTCAAAAACACACCTTAGCACAAATTGCAACCATTATCAACACAAAATATGTGGGTAATGCTAATTTTCCTGTGTTAGGAATGAATGAAATTCACGTAGTAGAATCAGGTGATATTGTATTTGTAGATCATCCCAAATACTATGATGCAGCATTAAAATCTGCCGCTACTATTATATTAATTAATAAAGATGTGGATTGCCCTGAAGGTAAAGCGTTATTGATTTCAGATGACCCTTTTAGAGATTTCAATACCTTAGCAACATATTTTAAACCCTTTGAAAAAGCAAATTCATTAATTTCAGAAAGTGCAACAATTGGTGAAGGAACAGTTGTGCAACCAGGTGCATTTATTGGTAATCATGTGCAAATTGGTAAAAACTGTTTAATACATACTAATGTTAGTATTTATGATGATACCATTATTGGTAATCATGTAACCATACATGCAGGTAGTATTTTAGGAGCAGATGCATTTTACTATAAAAACCGACCTGAATTTAGAGATAAATTAATATCATCTGGTCGTGTTGTTATTAAAGATCATGTAGATATTGGAGCGGCTTGTACAATTGATAGAGGTGTAACAGGAGATACAACTATAGGGGAAGATACTAAGTTAGATAATCAAATACAAGTAGGGCATGATACTATTATAGGTAAAAAATGCTTAATTGCGTCACAAGTAGGTATTGCGGGCTGTTGTATTATTGAAGATGATGTAACTATTTGGGGGCAAGTAGGTACCACAAGTGGTATTACAATAGGAAAAGGAGCCGTTATTATGGGGCAAACAGGAGTTACAAAATCCGTTGTAGGAGGAAAATCTTACTTTGGAACCCCTATTACAGAGTCCAGACAGCGATTAAAAGAAATAGCAACTTTACGAAGATTATCAAATAAATAAAGTTAAAAAAATCTATTAAAAAACAGTAGATTATCCAAAGAAAAAATTAAATTTGTAGCAATCAAAAAATAAAGAAAAAATGAGTGTTTTAGTAAATAAAGATTCAAAAATTATAGTTCAAGGTTTTACAGGAAGTGAAGGAACTTTTCACGCAGGTCAAATGATTGACTACGGTACTAACGTTGTTGGTGGTGTAACTCCAGGTAAAGGTGGACAAGAACATTTAGGGAAACCTGTTTTTAATACTGTTAAAGAAGCAGTTGAAAAAGTAGGAGCAGATACAACTATTATATTTGTACCACCAGCTTTCGCTGCTGATGCAATTATGGAAGCTGCTGAAGCTGGTATTAAAGTAATTATTACAATTACAGAAGGTATTCCTGTTGCGGACATGATTAAAGCTAACGCTTATGTTAAAAACAGTGGCGCTCGTTTAATAGGTCCTAACTGTCCAGGAGTGATTACTCCAGGTGAAGCAAAAGTAGGTATTATGCCTGGGTTTGTATTCAAAAAAGGAAACGTAGGTATTGTTTCTAAATCAGGTACATTAACGTATGAAGCTGCTGATCAAGTTGTAGCGGAAGGTATGGGAATTACAACAGCAATTGGTATTGGTGGTGATCCAATTATTGGAACAACTACTAAAGAAGCGGTTGAATTGTTAATCAATGATCCTGAAACTGAATGTGTAGTTATGATTGGTGAAATTGGAGGTCAATTAGAAGCGGATGCCGCACAATGGTACAAAGCAAGTGGAAGTAAAAAACCAGTAGTTGGTTTTATTGCAGGTGAAACTGCTCCAGCAGGACGTACAATGGGGCACGCAGGTGCTATTGTTGGAGGTTCTGATGATACTGCAGAAGCTAAAAAAGTAATTATGAGAGCTTGTGGAATACACGTAGTAGATTCTCCAGCTGAAATTGGTGTAAAAGTAGCAGAAGTAATGGGTGTAAACGCTTAGTAACTTCTTTAATATATTTTAAAAAGCCTTCCAGAAATGGAAGGCTTTTTTGTGTGGATGAAATTAAACTTTATCGACTCAAGGGTGCGAGATATTAAGCTTCATTTATTAACTTTCAATGTAAATAAGCTAGGGCTATCGTTCCTATATTCAGTTAAAAAAGTACAATTTATAAGGTACTATTTATTTTATTCTTACATTTAAGAAAAATTAATCTAATTCAATCAAAAATGAAAAAACTAACCACCCTCATACTGTTATGTTTTATAGCAGTCAGTTGTAAAAAAAGTACCGATTCTAATTCGGAATTGAAAAGTTATGCTGTACATCAAGAAAAAGATGCAAAAGGCTACAGCTATGAAATCGTAGATAATGACCCTACAGGTTTGCGCTTATATACCTTAGCTAACGGATTAAAAGTATATTTAAGTAAAAATACCGATGAACCTAAAATACAAACCTATATTGCCGTAAGAGCAGGATCTAATTATGACCCTAAAGAATCTACAGGTTTAGCACATTATTTAGAACACATGGTGTTTAAAGGAACATCACACATTGGTACGCAAGATTGGGAAAAGGAAAAAGTGTATTTAAAGCAAATTTCTGATTTATATGAAAAAATGCGTAATGAACCAGATGCTGATAAAAAAATAGCAATTTATAAAGAGATTGACAAAGTATCCTTAGAAGCTTCAAATTTTACAGTAGCTAATGAGTATGACAAAATGATTAGCTCGCTTGGTGCAACAGGTACTAACGCGCATACTTGGTTTGAAGAAACCGTATATAAAAATAAGATACCTGCAAATGAATTAAAAAAATGGTTAAGTGTAGAAAGTGAGCGTTTTAATGAATTGGTATTGCGTTTGTTTCATACGGAACTGGAAGCAGTTTTTGAAGAGTTTAATAGAGGTCAGGATAATGATTGGCGTAAAAGTTATGCAGCAATGTTAAATGATTTATTTCCTAACCACCCATACGGGCAACAATCTACTATTGGAAAGGCTACTCATTTAAAAAACCCGTCAATGATTGATATTCATAATTATTTTAATAAATATTATGTACCCAATAATATGGCAATGGTTTTAGTAGGTGATTTTGATTTTGATGCTACAATAAGTATGGTAGATGATGCATTCGGGAAAATGGAGCGTAAAGAAGTAGTGCACCCAACTTTACCAAAGGAAGCGCCAATTACAACACCAATTTCAAGTGAAGTATTTGGCCCAACATCAGAAAATGTATCTATTGCATTTAGAGCTGACGCGATTGGTACGGAACAATCTAAATTACTAACATTAGCAGATATGATTTTAGCTAATGGTAATGCAGGATTAATTGATTTAAACTTAAATCAAAAGCAAGCAGTGCAAAGTGGAGGATGTTCGCCAACATTTTTAAATGACTATGGCTATCATCAATTTACAGGAACACCAAAAGAAGGGCAAACTTTAGATGAA
>CAZSQD010000080.1:0-9575 GCA_964608925.1 uncultured Kordia sp. | reverse complement strand
AAACCGCACAATTACAACAGTTTATTTTAGATACGTATAATAAATAGTTGCTAACAAGTTGTATAAAAAGGCGTTTTAATGCTTTTTATACATAGTTAGCAACTGTTTAAAATTCGTGTTGTGAGAAACTAAAAAGGTTTTTATCTTTGTAGTCCACGCAGGTGTAAGACACCTCAAAAATAAACTTAATAGTTAGTTAGTTAGTTAGTTAGTTAGTCAAAAAAGCCACTCATTTGAGTGGCTTTTTTTTTGTTACCTGCAGGTATATTCTGCTAATAGTTTTTGTACTTCGTAAACATCAACACTTTTGTTAAACTTTTTACTTACACTTGGGCTATTCTCACTACTAATCCATATTTTAAGTTCAGCATCCAAATCAAATGTACCTGCCGTTTCTAAACTAAAACGTGCAATACTTTTGTATGGTAGTGATAAGTATTCTATTTTACGTCCTGTTAGTCCTTGCTTATCCACTATGATAAGGCGTTTATTAGTAAACATAAACACATCCCTAAACAGTTTAAAACCCATATCAATAGTTTCGCTATTCATTAATAGTTTTGCGTACTCCGTTTGTAAAGATTCTTTAGACACGGTACTTGAGTTGCCTAAAACTTTGTTTAATAATCCCATATTTTTATAGTTAATTTGTTAATATTTAACGTAAAATTACAAATAAAAAATCGGGTTGTGTAATTCCATAGTTATTTTTATTTTTGCTTATAGATGACCCGAGAACAACGCTTACAATTACGCAATCAAAAAGTCAGGCAATTGTTTGACCAAATTTCTACCAAAAACAACCGTTGGCGGGTTGATGCTGTGATTGATAAAATTGAGCAAGAAATGTTTTTAGCACCACGTACCATAGAAGCTATACTACGTGGTGAAGGTAAATATGGTCAATTAACACTCTTTTAAACACTCCTTAAACCCCATTTAAAATATATTTCGTATATTTGCATTGCAGTCACCAGTGGGCGGCACACCTCAAGCGTTAGTTAGAACTTCTAATTAACGCTTGTTGTATTTTAATAACTTACCTTCTACTATAAAATAAACTTCACTATAAGGGTAGCTATGTTCTTCTTTTTTATTAATATTTTTTTTATCAAATAATCCATTCGAACGATTACTCATTTGTTTTTCAGTTATTTTAAACTTACCAGTATGGATGATAGCAATAGCTCCTTGTTTGTGCGCATTATTAGCATTTCCGTGGATATTTTTAATTGCTGTAGGTCGCTTAACATCCATATATACGCCATCTACTCTTAAATCAGGGTTTTTTAACAAATCATAATCAATGTAAACTTTAGCTCTAAACGTCATATAACTCTTGTCAGCAAGTTCAGGCATCATTTCGGCCACTTGTCCGTTTTTAGCAAATGCTTTAGCAGTTTCAAAAATTTCCTTAAAATCTTCCGCAGTTTCTTTTACTAATAAATGTTGTAACACTTTGCCTTCTCCTTCCGTAAACACTTCAATAAACTGGTTTTTACGTGGTAGTTTTAAAACTAATTGCTCAAGATGTCGTTTAAAATCTCCTTTACTATTTTTTAGTAAATATTGAAATGTTTTTATAGTTGCATATTTTAGGTCAATACCTGTAATTCCATTTACATAAGTTGGTGCGTTAAATATCTTACCACTAATAGCGGCATTATTTTTAAACTCTTTTTTTACTTTAATATCAGGTACATCTGCACTTATCTCTTCATCGGTTTGCACTACGGTGCAACGGCATCCCCAATCATTGGGCGGATATAGTTTTTTCCATATCGGGTGATCTATTGGCGCAATAAAACCATCCCAATGTTTGTGTTTGTCACGCACTCTACTATCACCTGCAGTACTGTAACGCAAATTCGGGTACAAATCCTTATTGCGTTGAAAATTTTGCCACTTACCAGCCATATTTGCCGTGGCTACGGTTTGGTTATATTCCGTTTGTAGCCAATTTACATTGTATAAACCACTAATTTCCTGTGCTTTCTTTTTAAATTCGCTCCAGGGCAAAATACTTCCTTTATTGGTAAGTGTATTTAAGAGTTCATTACGAAAAGAAGTTTCTTTAAATTCAGAAAATTGAGCAATATTGTGTTTAAGTTGGTACGCTAAATCTTTATCATAAAACTCAAGACTTTTAGCGTAACCAAAATCCACTGCTTTACTTAATTTTTGGTAATAAAATTTCCATAATTTTTCACGCAACGCTTTGGGTACTTTACGCTCGTCAAATATGGCGCGTATGTATTGTTCAATTACCCTACTTAACCCTTTATCTTTGTTTAATTGTAATTAATAAAGCATAGTTACTACCATTTGGAGCATGAATCATAGGTAAGTAATTTGAAGAGTCGTCATCATTTACCCCATTAATTTCTAAAATAGTAAACATTTGCGCAAAACCATTAGTTGTGGAAGCATCTTTTTGTCCTGTAAATAGCGTCCAATCTACTTTTATGTTTTTAGCTTCATCAAGTGTAAAAGTTCCTGACAATCCAGGTACATCAACCCAGTTTTGGTAGGTAGTACTCCCCCTGTAAATTTCCAATGTAGAGCTTGAAACCATGTAAGATGGTATTGAACTAGTAGGTACATATTCCTGACAAACCCAATCAGGTATGGCAGGAGTGCCGTAATTGATAGATAAACAATTTGAGCCTAAATCAAAAATCATTAAACCTTTTTCGGGATTTACAATTGCATTTTTTTGAGCAGTAGTTAATCTAGGGAAAAGAACTCCTTTGTTGGTACTTTCAATATCTAAAATAGAAGAACTATTAGGTACTGTTGTGCCAATACCAACTTGTGAAAATGTAAAATTAAAAGAAGTAATACAAATTAAAAGTATTAATTATTTCATAGATTGTTTTTTTTTTTTTAGAAGCTAAATTTTGCTACCAATAGTAGAGTTTAGGGTTAAACACAATGCAAATATATAAACATTTGTTAATTTTTAATGTTACCAAATTGTTAAATTTTAAATTTTTAGGATATTCGTAATTAATTGATGGTAAGTGTGTTGTTTTGTAATTACAAGTTAAATATAGGTGTATAATTAACTAATTAAAAACAGAATGATTGCACTATTGATAGTTGGAATAAAAAAAGGATAGTTTTCTTAAAAACTACTACTACTTTTTTTTAAGAATTCCGTAAATTGCACTTCAAATTTTATCTAATTAATATAATTTCCTTTTTCAAGGAAAATGAATATGGAACAAATTACACCTTATAAGCCAAAACAGAAAGTACGAATAGTAACCGCCGCCGCATTATTTGATGGGCATGATGCCGCCATAAACATTATGCGTCGTATTATCCAATCAACAGGGGTTGAGGTTATACATTTAGGTCATGACCGTAGTGTGGAAGAAGTAGTAAACTGTGCCATTCAAGAAGATGCTAATGCTATTGCCATAACCTCTTACCAAGGTGGGCATAATGAGTATTTTAAATATATGTATGATTTGCTACAAGAAAAAGGAGCAAGCCATATAAAACTTTTTGGCGGAGGTGGTGGCGTAATACTACCAACTGAAATTAAAGATTTGATGGATTACGGTATTACCCGTATTTACGCTCCAGATGATGGACGTGAAATGGGTTTACAAGGTATGATAAATGATTTGGTACAAACGTCTGATTTTGCTGTCGGTGATAAATTAAAAGTAAGCTTAAAAGATTTAGCGAATAAGGAAATTGGGAGTATTGCTCGTGTTATTTCTGCAGCAGAAAATTTTCCTGAAATAGCTAAAGATACTTTAGCTGCCATTCATCAAAAAAATAAAAATTCAAAAACACCAGTGCTCGGTATTACAGGTACAGGTGGTTCGGGTAAATCATCTTTAGTCGATGAGTTAGTACGCCGTTTTTTAGTAGATTTTCCAGGAAAAACAATCGGATTAATATCCGTAGATCCTTCAAAACGTAAAACAGGTGGTGCTTTGTTAGGTGATCGTATCCGAATGAATGCCATTAATAATGAGCGTGTTTATATGCGTTCCTTGGCAACACGTCAATCTAATTTAGCGTTATCAAAATATGTAAGTGAAGCTATTGAGGTATTAAAAGCTGCTGAGTTTGACTTGATTATATTAGAAACATCAGGTATCGGGCAATCAGATACTGAAATCATAGAACATTCCGATACTTCTTTATATGTAATGACACCTGAATTTGGTGCAGCTACGCAATTAGAGAAAATTGATATGTTAGATTTTGCCGACTTGGTAGCCATCAATAAATTTGATAAACGTGGTGGATTAGATGCCGTACGTGATGTGAAAAAGCAGTACATGCGTAATAATAATTTATGGCACATACACCAAGATGATTTACCTGTTTACGGTACCATTGCTTCGCAATTTAATGATCCAGGGATGAATACGTTGTATAAAGCCATCATGGATAAATTGGTAGAAAAAACAAATGCCAATTTAAAAACGAGTATTGCGATTACGGAGGAGATGAGCGAAAAAATATTCGTAATCCCCCCCAGTAGAACACGTTATTTATCTGAAATTGCCGAAAGTAATAGAGCGTATGATAAAAAAGGAACAGCACAAACTGTGGTGGCTCAAAAATTATATGGTATTTATCAAACGATACTTTCTGTTGTTGAATTACCTAAGGACACATCAGAAACAACATTACTTACTAAAAATGGTTTAGAAGAAGATGCTATTTTAGCAGGAACTTCATCCGAAGAAAAACCGTTTGTAAAATTATTATTAGCACAATTTGATAAAGTAAAATTAAATTTAGATCCGCACAACTGGGAAACCATTATTGGTTGGACTGCTAAACTTCAAAAATACAAAAACCCAGTTTATAGCTTTAAAGTACGAGATAAGGTGATTAATATTGATACCCATTCAGAGTCGTTATCACATACACAAATACCAAAAGTAAGCTTACCAAAATACAAAGCTTGGGGCGATATTTTATTGTGGAATTTACAAGAAAATGTACCGGGAGAATTCCCGTACGCATCAGGGTTGTATCCATTTAAACGTACTGGTGAAGATCCTACACGTATGTTTGCTGGTGAAGGAGGTCCAGAACGTACCAATCGTCGTTTTCACTACGTAAGTTTAGGGATGCCTGCAAAACGATTATCTACTGCTTTTGATTCGGTTACCTTATATGGTAATGATCCAGAAGTAAGACCTGATATTTACGGTAAAATTGGTAATGCAGGAGTTTCTATTTGTTGTTTAGATGATTCCAAAAAATTATTTTCGGGTTTTGATTTAACACATGCGTTAACTTCAGTAAGTTTGACAATTAATGGTCCTGCGCCAATGTTGTTAGGGTTCTTTATTAATACGGCAATTGATCAAAATTGTGAAAAGTATATCAAGGAGCATAAATTAGAAGCAAAAGTAGAAGCTAAATTTAATGAATTATATAATGATAAAGGCTTAGAAAGACCAATCTATACAGGTGATTTACCACAAGGTAATAACGGTTTAGGATTGATGCTTTTAGGGTTAACAGGTGATTTAATTTTACCTGATGCAGTGTATCAGGAAATTAAAGCAACTACATTATCACAAGTTCGAGGTACGGTACAAGCTGATATTTTAAAAGAAGATCAAGCACAAAATACTTGTATTTTTTCAACAGAATTTGCGTTGCGTTTAATGGGTGATGTACAAGAGTATTTTATTGAAAAAAATGTACGTAATTTCTATTCGGTTTCTATCTCTGGATATCATATTGCAGAGGCAGGAGCCAATCCAATTACACAATTGGCATTAACCTTATCAAACGGATTTACTTATGTAGAGTATTACTTGAGTAGAGGGATGGATATTAATAAATTCGGACCTAACTTGTCGTTTTTCTTCTCTAATGGTATTGATGCGGAATATGCTGTAATTGGTCGTGTAGCGCGTAAAATTTGGGCAAAGGCAATGAAATATAAATACAATGCCAACCCAAGAGCACAAATGTTAAAGTATCACATTCAAACTTCAGGGCGTAGTTTACATGCGCAGGAAATTGATTTTAATGATATACGTACCACATTACAAGCGTTGTATGCTATTTATGACAACTGTAATTCCTTACATACCAATGCGTATGATGAAGCCATTACAACGCCAACAGAAGAAAGTGTGCGTAGAGCCATGGCAATACAGTTAATTATTAATAAAGAATTAGGTTTAACACAAAACGAAAACCCAATACAAGGATCCTTTATTATTGAAGAATTAACTGATTTAGTAGAAGAAGCAGTATTGTTAGAATTTGACCGCATTACCGAGCGCGGTGGTGTTTTAGGTGCTATGGAAACGATGTATCAACGTAGTAAAATACAAGAAGAAAGTTTGTATTATGAAACGTTAAAACACAATGGCGAATTCCCGATTATTGGAGTAAATACGTTCTTGAGTTCAAAAGGCTCACCAACGGTAGTACCTGCGGAAGTAATTAGAGCTACGGAAGAAGAAAAACAAGCACAAATAAAAACCAAAGAAGCATTAAATGCTGCACATACGGAAGCTGTTAAAAAGCACATCGCTATTATACAAGAAGCTGCAACCCAACATGAAAATTTATTTGACAAGTTAATGGATGCCACTAAAGTATGTAGTTTAGGGCAAATAACGGCTGCTTTATTTGAAGTAGGCGGACAGTATAGACGAAATATGTAAGTAGAGAACCACTTTTAGCAATAGCGAAAAGTGTGTGAATCACTTATCCCGAAAAGAAACGACGGTAGGAGTTTTTTATTCGGGATCCATGTTTAGTTTGGAGGTTACTTTTGCGAAAAGTGTGTGAATCACTTATCTTGAAAATAAACGACGATAGGAGTTTTTTATTCGGGATCCATGTTTAGTTTGGAAGTTTTTATGACATAGACAAGACCTCATCCGTTTCTAAAACGGATGAGGTCTTGTCTATTTAAATATTGATCACCTTGTTCTCGATACATTTTATTTTTCACAATGTTACAAATAAAACACTCGAACTGACGATTTCTTGCTGCATTTTATGTTTACTATGTTACAAATAAAATATTCGAACAGACAAAAACTTGCAACATAAGTATCTTTATGAGGGAGCTTTTTTACGACCATGTTGAGGCTAATTGAGTATAACTTAAAAAGTGTAGATTAACCAACGAGTCTCGATAATTATTGGGAGTCGCGAATTTGAAAAAAATAAATAGGAATAATATAGAGTTAATATTAGGGTGTTTATTGAATAATTATTTTTTTTAGAATAGATTTATTTGCTGTTGAAACGTTAATAAAGTAAACTCCGCTTTTTAAATTTGTTGAATTAATCCTTACAGAGTTAGAATAATTCATTTGCGGTATTTTAATAACTTGTCCTGTAATGTTGTAAAATGTAATATTTTTAATAGTCTCTTTACATGCTATATTAATAAAATTATTTGCAGGATTTGGATATAATGCAACATTGGTTAATTGTTTATCCTCAATAGATAGGGGAGTGGCTATATTTGATATAAAGATATAAGCAACTGAAGGGTTGGTATTTGGTCCCGTACCAAAATCTGATTTAAAACATACTTTATCACCATTAGGAGATGATACAGCCATTGAAGCTTGCGTATAACTAGTAGCGCTACTAAAATGATGTCCATAATGTTCAACTAAACCAGAATTATCTAATTTTACAGCTACTATTTGACCAGATTGACCAGGTAAACTATGTGTAATATACGCCCAACCTGGTCGGTTTATGTTTCTACAAGAAACGTGACCAGCTACTCCAAAATCAGCATTGGTGTTAAGTACTGTAGATCCTGATCCATCAAGCTTATGCATATAAAGTGTACCGCCACCATATAAACCGTAAAATTGGACTAAAACCTCGCCTCCATCTATAGCATAGCCAAGATCTCCGTGATTTCCATATGTAATAATTCTATTTTGGTATTGCATATTTAATGTATTATATACCTCTACACCATAATGTCCATTATAGGGGTTGTTTTGAGGAGCGGTAGTATGATTCCACATAATTACCACATGATTTCCAGATTGAGAAACAGATACCCAATCAATGTATTCAGGAAAACCAAGTCCTCCATTTCCCCACGCTCCTGCAAAAGTTTCGGTATGTGTTATTTGTAATGTTTGGAGGTTAAAAATGATGACATCTAAATCCCCATTGGTTTTTTTACCAACTAAAGCTACATAATGATCATTTTTGTCAATATTTCCTTCACCAGGTCCTAATTGTACAAAGTCATAACCAGCTATACTTGCTACTGTTTGTGTTGTATTAGTAGAAACGATGTGTTTCTTGATATCTCCATTTTCTTTAAAACTCCATATTAAGTCGGGGTTTGTGTTTGACCAGTTACTTGGGTAAATACTCCCTGATAGGCTTTGTACTTCTTGATAAGTTGTTGCGTCAAGTATTTTCCAAGATCTAATTCTAAATAATGTTTGATCCGCATTCCAAACTTGTGTTTTAGCATATTCATGTGTAGGATACCAAACCTGTGGATCTCCATTATTATCTACATAATCAAAGTGCTCAGTAATTCGTGTAATTTGTATGGGGTTAGGTACTGAATTATCCGTTACACTAGCTCCTAAATTAGGAATCGCTACATTATTTGGAGTTTGAATACTTTGATACGGTATTTCATTAGGAAATTGTGCTTTTATTGATTGTGAAAAAAATACAATAAAAAGGATGTTTAGTAATGTTTTTATTTGTGTCATTTAAAGTTATTTTGTTAGTAATAAAGCCTAATAAGTGTTGTTTATTTGAACAACAGCCTTATTATAAGGTATATAAAGCTAATTTAGTGTTTTTTTTAGAGAAAGGGAGTATTTGATATTAACTTTTAAATATTTCATATTGCTTTATAACAATCACTAATATGACATCTAAAACTAGAAGGTGTTTTCTGTTTTTGGTATAAATTATTGAAATACAGAGGTTTTTGCAACGGTTTTCAGTGTTGTTAAATGTAATTTTTATGGAATGCTATCCCATATTTCAATATCATCAATCCATTGATGTTTTGGGTTTGTATTTCCATATATTTGTGTTAAAAGTATAAAATCAATTGGCTTAGAATTTCGAGTTGTTGGACCATAATGATCTCCTATTATTTGTCCATTTATTTTCCATAACGCTCTTCCGTCATTACCTTCACTCCAATGCCAATAAAATTCTGTTAAAAACCATTCATTCAGAGGGACAGGAACTGTTCTATTCTCAATTTCCCATATTGGGTTTTGAGGGTTCTCATCTCCTTGCCAAACCCAATATGGTATTCCATCATTATCGGTATAGATAAAAGCAATTAATCGAAACCCATTATTGGCACCATAATCTTTAGTTTTATACTCAAAAAAGGTTCTCCACATGTTGGGTTGTACCATACTTACACTATCCATTTTAATCCAATATTTGATGTATAAGTCATTTGTCCCTTCTGTTATATTAAGAATTTCATAAGGACACTGTGTCACTCCAATATCATAATGTTCTTTATTGTATAATACGTTTGTTAAATTTCCATTATGTCCAATAATATTTTGAATTTCACTATAAACGGCTTGGTG
>CAZSQD010000079.1:0-9590 GCA_964608925.1 uncultured Kordia sp. | reverse complement strand
AATTTATTTTTATAGTAAGGCCTTCAAAATACAGACCTTCTTGCTAAGATAAACCTCAAAAGTGTAACCATTAGTATAAAACACCTATAATATTCAAAATGGAAATAAAAATTTCAAATAAGATAATAGAAAAATATCCTAAATTAGAAGTAGGAGTAGATTATATTATGGTTAATAAACGTACAGATATTTCTGTTTCGGATAATGGTAAGGATATTGTAATGCCTAAATTGAGTTTAAAAATACCACTGTTTACTAAAAAATATCGTTCACAAAATCAGCAAATTAAATTAAAACAAAAGCAATTAAAACAAGAGTTGATAGCGCAAGAAACCAATTTAACAATAGCGTTAAATACCGCTATTTTAGAAAAAGAAAATGCAATAATAACAGTAGTGGCAGCACAAAAAAACAAAGCAGAATTGCAACAAGCCATTAATGTAGATTTAAAAGCCTATGAAACAGGTATTTTAAATTATGATAAAATATTACGCTTACAATTGCAGAAAATTAGGTTTGAGCTAATGGAAATTAAAGCAACAAAAAAGGCATTTATAGCTAAATCAAAAATAGAATATCTAAGTAGTAATTAAAATAAAAATCATTGCTTAAGGCATATAGCTTATAGCGTAAAGCATATATAAAATGAAAAATAAACAAATAATAACAGTAGTAATTACCCTGATTTTAGGAGTCTTAATTGGTAAATATATTTTTAAAGGAGATGTTTCTTCAATAAAAACAACCACTGCTACAAAAGTTGAACATTGGACATGTTCCATGCATCCAGAGATTAATTTACCTGAGTTTGGCGATTGTCCTAAATGTGGAATGGATTTAATACCTGCTACCACTAGTGATGACGGTTTGGCTGCCAATCAATTTAAAATGACTAAAAATGCAATGGCATTGGCAAATATTCAAACGTTTGTAGTTGGAGGAGAAACAGCAAATAAAAGTAATGGTAATTTCCTAAAATTATCAGGTAAAATACAAACTAACGGTAAAACATCTGCAATGCAAACCGCACATTTTGGTGGGCGTTTGGAGCGTTTGTATTTTAAAACAAAAGGCGAATATGTAAAAAGAGGAAGCTTAATAGCAAGCGTATATTCCCCTGAGCTGGTAACAGCGCAAAATGAGTTATTGGAAGCTATGAAAATTAAAGAGTTACAGCCTGAATTATATAAGGCAGTACGTAATAAATTAAAAAATTGGAAAATCTCAGAAAAGCAAATACAACATATTGAGCGTACTAAAAAAGTAATGACTAATTTTAATATGTATGCCAATGTTTCGGGAACAATAGACACTATTTTTGCACAAGAAGGAAATCATATAGTAGAAGGAGGTCCTATATTTATGATTTCAAATTTAAGCAGTGTTTGGGCAGTTTTTGATGTGTATGAGCAAGATGTAAAGCATTTAAAAATAGGGCAGGAGTTGAGCGTTAATTTTAATGCTTACCCTAATGAAGAGGTGGCTGTAAAAGTTGATTTTATAGATCCCATTTTAAACTCTAAAACAAGAACTATTGCGGTACGTGCCACTTTAAAAAGTAAAAACAACCATTTAAAACCAGGAATGTTGCAGAGTAGTTTTGTGTATATAAAAGATACTTTAGGGGAAAAAACAGTACATGTGGTAATTCCGAAAACGGCAGTATTATGGACAGGAAAACGCTCTGTAGTTTATGTAAAACCCAATAAAAACGAATCTATTTTTGAGTTGCGAAACGTGGAGTTAGGAACATCTATTGGAGGTAATTATCAAATACAAAAGGGTTTAGAAAAAGGAGAAGAAGTGGTTGTAAATGGTATTTTTACTATTGATGCCGTTGCGCAATTACAAGGTAAAAGTAGTATGATGAATCAAGAGTTGGAGGAAGATGTAAAAGAAATAAAAGTAAATACAAAATTTAAAAACCAACTATCAGATGTATTTGCAGCATATATCAATTTAAAAGATGCGTATGTATTAACCGATGCTCAAAAAGTAAGTAAACACGCAAAAATAATGTTAGCAAATTTACAAAAAGTTAAAAAACAGGAATTAAAAACCCCATCTGCATATCAAATTTGGATGGATGCTTCGGAGAAAATGAAATCAAATTTAAAGGATATTCAGCAAGAAAAAGATATTGAAAAACAACGTAGTGTTTTTATTTTAGTATCAAATACAATGCAAAAAGTAATTGAAAAATTCAACATAAATCAAAAAATATATGTACAATTTTGCCCTATGGCAAATGATAATACAGGTGCTTTTTGGTTGAGTATAGAAGAAAAAATTAGGAACCCTTATTTTGGCGATAAAATGTTACATTGCGGTAGTGTAGAAAAAGTATTGAATAGTGAAAATAATACAGCAACAGTTTACCAATGCCCAATGGATTGTGAACATGGTAAAACCTATGATAAACCTGGAAGTTGCCCTATATGTAAAATGGATTTAAAACCATTAGACTTAGATCACGGGACGATACCCCAATAGGCTTAATTACTAATGTTGCTACAGCAAAAATCAATAAAAATAAAACTTAATATTTCGCTCTTTTGGGGTGATGAAGTTTACTTAGAAATAAACTATTTATAAAAAGAACAATGCAAGAATTAGAAAAACATTATGTAAACCGTAGTAATTGGTTGCGTGCAGCTATTTTAGGAGCAAATGACGGAATTTTATCTACCGCAAGTATTATAATAGGGGTAGCAGCTGCTACTAATAGTCAAGACGATATCATTATGGCAGGTGTTGCGGGTATTGTTGCTGGTGCGTTATCAATGGCAGCGGGTGAATATGTTTCTGTAGGTAGTCAAGCTGATATTGAATTTTCCGATTTAGAACGTGAAAAACGTGAATTAGAAGAAATGCCCGAACTTGAATTAAGAGAATTAGCAAAAATTTATAAAAAAAGAGGCTTAGATGATAGTTTAGCTTTACAAGTTGCTATACAATTAACGGAACATAATGCGTTGGAAGCACATGCCCGTGATGAATTAGGTATTAATGAAATTACACAAGCAAAACCTTTAGAGGCAGCATTGGCAAGTGGAGCAGCCTTTATTTTTGGAGGTGCGTTGCCTATTTTAGTTGCCGTTTTTGGTAACGTATCCAAAATGGTGTATTTGCAATACATTGCCTCCATATTATTTTTAATTTTTTTAGGAAGTGTTGCCGCTAAAATTGGTGGATCAAGTGTGCGAAAAGCAATTATAAGAGTTACTTTTTGGGGAACCATAGCTATGGGGTTAACGGCATTAATTGGTTATTTATTAGGTAATGTAGGTTAACAACGGTAGTGTGTAACATAAGGTACATGATTTTAGAATTATAAAAATTATATTTGTAGAAATAATGAAGATGATAAAAAAAATTATAATTATCCACGCCGTACTGATAGCACAATTTAGTATTTCTCAAAATCAGTTGATAATACCACCAACTATTGAAACGACTACTATCAATTTAAATTTACAAAACGGTACCCATCAGTTTTTTGCAGGTCAAAATACTGCTACAATGGGTATAAATGGTAATATTTTAGGGCCAACTTTAATTATAAATAAAGGTGATGATTTAAATATAAGTGTCACCAATAATTTAGGGCAACCCACAACCATACATTGGCATGGGTTACATGTTTCGGCATCAAATGATGGAGGTCCACATACTGTAATTGCCCCTGGAGCCACTTGGAATCCTCAATTTAAAGTGTTAGATAAAGCAGCTACCTATTGGTACCATCCTCATTTAGATGAATTTACGGATGAACACGTAAGTAAAGGTATGGCAGGATTAATTATTGTAAAAGATACAAAAGAAGCCGCTTTAAATTTACCGCGTACTTATGGAGTAGATGATATCCCATTAGTAATACAAACAAAAGGTTTTGATGCAAGCTATCAAATAGTACATGATTCTAACGCAGATGATGTGTTGATAGTTAATGGCACTGTAAAACCAGAAACGAATGTGCCTGCACAAATGGTTCGGTTTCGTTTGTTAAACGGATCCTCACAACGAGTATTTAATTTTGGTTTTTCAGATAATAAAATGTTTTATCAAATAGCTACAGATGGTGGTTTAAAGGTAGCTCCACTAGCCTTAACTCGCTTACAATTAGCACCAGGAGAGCGCTCTGAAATAGTAGTAGATTTACAGGGGATGAATGGGGAAATACTACAATTAATGAGTTATGCTGCTGAATTTGACAACGGTGTTTATGGCGCAACTGCTCCTGGAATAAATCCAAATATTCCATTAGATAATTACAATCCAAATGCAATGAACGGAACTAATTTTAATATTTTAAAATTAAATGTAATAGCCCAAACAACAAATGCGATAACTACAATACCAGATACACTAGTAAGTGTAACTCCGTTTTTGGAAACTAATTCAACTAAGACAAGAACACTTACATTCAGCCCCGTTACAGGTGGTTTTAATCAATTAAATGGTGACTTTACAATAAATGGAGTGAGTTTAGATATGAATATTATAAATGTTACCATCCCTTTAAATAATACAGAAATTTGGACGGTACAAAATAACTCTGCTATTTCGCATCCTTTTCATATACATGATATTCAATATTATATTTTAGATATTGACGGAAACCCACCACCAGCATCAGTAGTAGGTTGGAAAGATACCTATTTGGTGCCAGCACAAAGTACAATGCGGTTTATTACAAAATTTACAGACTTTGCAAATGACAGAGTACCTTATATGTATCATTGCCACATGCTAACCCATGAAGATGGTGGCATGATGGGGCAATTTGTTGTGGTAGATTTATTAGGCGTAAATGAATCTAATGTAGATAAAAAAGGTGGGTTTAGGTTATATCCAACCCCATCAAAAGATATTTATATGACGGTAAAATTAAATGATTTGTCAGATAAAATTAGAGGATATGCTATTATTAATACAAAAGGTCAAATAGTAAATTATCATAAAATTGATGAAAATGAATGGAGTAATCTATATTCATTTCCTATTTTTGAATATAGCTCAGGAGTGTATTTTATAAGGTTATTTACAAACGATGCTATTTATAAAAAAGAGTTTATTGTAAAATAATAACGAAAAATTAACACTTTAGGTTGTGTTAAAATGAGGCGAAATCAATATATTTACGAAAATAATAATTAATTAAAATTTTAAAGATGAAAAAAATAGTTTTAGCAGTAGTATTCGGTTTGTTCTTTGTAGCATTTTCTAATGCACAAGAAAGCGTAAGTAAAGAAGCTGTAAAAGTAGCAACAATTGAAAAAGTAGCTGCATATCAATGTCCAATGGATTGCGAAAAAGGTAAAACGTATGCAAAACCAGGAAGTTGTCCAGTATGTAAAATGGATTTGAAAAAGGTAGATGCTTCAAAAAATACAGCTAAAAGTTGTTCAGGTACTCCAAAAAAAGGATGTTGTGCATCTAAAAAAGCAGCAGCAGCAAAAAAATCTTGTTCAAAAGGAGGAGAAAAGAAATCTTGTTCAAAAGACGGCGCTAAAAAAGCATCTTCTTGTAAAAGTGGAGCAAAAAAATCTTGTTCTAAGAAAGCATAAAGTATTATTATACTTTACTATATAAAATGAGACTGTCTGGAAAAGGCAGTCTTTTTTTGTGGCTTATTACCTCCTCATTTTTAAAACGAGTGAAGTATATTTTTTTAGCCACTAAAAAGCTACAGTGAATACTTAAATTTTAAAGTGATGTTGCGTTAGGTACCGATAGTTATCGGGAGTAGCGGCATCCCTTTTTGTAAGTAAGCGCGTCTTTACGAAACGGAGTGAAGTAACCTCTAATAGTAAAGAGAATACTCTTGTTTGCGAGATGAAAAATTGTATTGAGAATAAGTAAAAAATAAAAGGATATCATAAAAAAAATCGTCTAAAAATTACTTCTTAGACGATTGTTGTTATGTTTAATTTGGGCTATTTCCTCATGGGCTAGCTATTCATAGAGGTTAAAAACTCTTCGTTATTACGAGTGCTTTTAATACGCTCATTAATAAATTCCATAGCCTCTACGGGGTTCATGTCATTTAAGTATTTACGCATTATCCACATGCGTTGCATGGTTTTATCATCTAATAAAATATCATCTCTACGAGTACTTGAGGAAATCAAATCAATTGCAGGGAAAATACGGCGGTTAGCAATACGTCTATCCAACTGTAACTCCATATTACCAGTACCTTTAAATTCTTCAAAAATAACTTCATCCATTTTTGAGCCTGTATCCGTTAATGCAGTAGCTATAATTGATAAAGAACCTCCATTTTCAATATTACGTGCGGCTCCAAAAAAGCGTTTTGGTTTGTGTAAAGCATTGGCGTCAACACCACCACTTAATATTTTACCAGATGCGGGTTGTACGGTATTGTAAGCTCTTGCTAAACGTGTGATAGAATCTAACAAAATAACTACATCATGACCACATTCTACCAAGCGTTTTGCTTTTTCTAAAACAATATTAGCAATACGCACGTGCTCATGTGCTTCTTTATCAAAAGTAGAAGCAATAACTTCACCACGTACATTACGTTGCATGTCTGTTACCTCTTCTGGACGTTCATCAATTAATAAAATAATTTGATACACTTCAGGATGATTTGCTGCAATTGCATTGGCAACATCCTTTAATAACATGGTTTTACCTGTTTTTGGTTGTGATACTATCATACCACGTTGTCCTTTACCAATTGGGCAAAACATATCAATAATACGAGTAGATATTGAGCTTTGACGTTCTGCTAATTTAAATTTTTCTTGAGGAAATAATGGTGTTAAATGTTGAAAAGAAATACGATCTCTAACAATATTTGGTGCTAACCCATTAATTTTATTTACTTTAATTAAAGGAAAATATTTTTCTCCAGCTTTTGGTGGACGTACTTGTCCTAAAACAGTATCCCCAGTTTTTAAGCCAAATAAACGTATTTGCGATAAAGAAACATAAATATCATCTGGTGATGATAAGTAATTATAATCTGAAGATCTTAAAAAACCATAACCATCTTGCATAATATCTAAAACACCTTCACTTTCAATAATGGCATCAAATTCAAAATCAGGAGATTTGTATCGGTTACGGTCATCTTTATTACCGTTTTTTCCAATACTTTTTTTCTGGTTAGGGTTGTTTTTATGTTTATGGTGTTCCTTTTTTACAAAAGCTTGCTCTTTTTTAATGTGAGCCTTTTTTTCTTGATGTTGATTTTTAGGAACATTGTTTTCTGTAGGGGCAATTTTTTCAGTTTTTTGCTGTTCCGTTTTTTGTGCTACAATAGGAGCTTCTTTTTTAGGAGCTTTTTCATGTGTAACACGTGCACGTTTAGGCTTTGGAACTGTTATTGTTTCTTCTTCTTTTTTAGGGGAAGGAGCAGCCGTTTCTGACTCTGCTTGTACATCTAATATTTTATATACTAAGTCTAACTTTTTTAAAGTTCTAAATTTCGGAACCTTTATTGCTTTTGCAATTTCTTGCAATTCTGCCAATTTTTTTTCTTTTAATTGTGATATTTCAAACATTTATGATAAGATAAATTTGATTTTTTTTGAAGTAAGTTTTCCTTTTGTTGAATGTAAAGGATTCTTTTTATGAAGATTTTTTAATCCTTGTATTAAAGGACTCTACTGCAAGTATACAGCTTTTATCTTAATATTTTGGTGTTAAGTATTGATTTTTTGTTAAAAAAAAGAATCATTATAAATAATTTGAAGTTTTAGTGCTTGAAAAACAATTAGTTGGCTTTTTTATTTAAAAAGGATATGAAAATAGTATTATAATTAGGTAGAGTTTATTACATTTGTGGGGTTATGATACAACGCATACAAACTATATATTTATTAGCATCAGCAATTGTAGTTGGTGGTTTGCCATTTGTTTTTAATTTATGGAAAACAACTAATGATGTAATCGTGTATGCTTTAAGTGAACCTTTGTTGTTAGGTGGTTTTATATTATCTGCAATAATGAGTTTGGCAAGTATTTTTATGTTTAAAAACAGGAAGTCGCAGTTTGTAATTAACCGACTTACAATCATATTAAACTTTATTTTACTAATAGCGTTAGTGTATGGATCACTAAATTTACCTGGAGAAGCAGTAGTTTCTGAGAAAGGTATTGGGATGTTTCTACCTATAATTTCTATCGTATTAATTGTTTTGGCAAACAAAGCAATTAAAAAGGATGAAGATCTCGTAAAATCTGTAGATCGATTACGTTAAGCTATTTATGTATTATTTTTAGTGCGAAAGAAGAAGTCCGAAATTAATTTTTCGGACTTTTTTTATGCGCAATAAATTTTTTACCATCCCTAAATATAGGGATGGGTAACTATACCTATATTCAATAATTTTATTTGGTAATAAAAGTGCTATCTTTGGTATTATGGGGACAAAAATAAGAGTACATTTAGTAGATGACCATCAAATAGTTATTGATGGTATGTTGGCCGTTTTAAAAATAGAAGATGATGTTGAGGTAGTTGGCTTTTCATTAAATGGAGATGGGTTACGGGAGCGAATTAAAAAAAATAAGGCAGATGTGTTAATAATGGATATTAATATGCCAGATAGAGATGGTATTACAATCCTAAAAGATTTTCAGAAGGAAAAAGTGAAAAGTAAAATAATTATTTTATCTAGTTATGACGATTTAAAAATTATAAAAGAAGTTACTAAGTTAGGTGCAAATGGCTATTTGTCAAAATCATGCGCTGCAGAAAACATACATATTGCAATTCAAAAAGTATATAATGGTGAGCAATATTATTGTGATGCCATAAAAAATCAAATTCTAAATTCTTTTTCAGGAATAGCATCCACTCAAGCTGTTGAACGTCCGCCAATACCAAGTAGTTTAACAGAAAGAGAGTTGGACGTGTTGCGTTTGATAGTACAAGAGTATAGCACCAAAGATATTGGCAAGGAACTTTGTTTAAGCCCGCATACTGTAGATATGCACAAGAAAAAAATGATGAATAAATTACAAGTAAAAACAGCAATTGGCTTAGTAAAGTTTGCTATTAAACATAAATTGGTGTAATGTAAGTTATGAAAATAATGCTTAAATATATTGTACTCCTAGTATTTTTGTTACCAACTTTAACTTTTGGGCAACAAAAACAGGACAGCATTGCTTTTAAACAAGTAGATGTGTATTTAAATAATAATAATAAAGCAAAAGCACTACAATTGGCTTTAGCTAAATTAGATAGTGTTACGGAGTTAAAAAACACAATGTTACAGGCGCAATGGAATTTGAAAATTAGTAAGATTTTTAGAAAAAATAATTTTACGAAAGCAGTATATTACCTCAATAATGCTAAAAAAAATAATTTTTCAAATCATGATTCATTACAAATGGCAAATATCTATTTTGATATAGGATCCGTTTACATGTTAAAATTTGCAAATGACAGCTATAAAGCACAAGACATTAACATTGCTTTAGATATAAAGGACACCGCATTGGTGTATTTTAAAAAAATACTTAAAAACTTTAAAAATATTTCAGGCTCAGAAAAAATTATAGCAAAAACCTATGGTAACCTTACCGGTTTGTATGCGTATACTGGG
>CAZSQD010000078.1:0-9633 GCA_964608925.1 uncultured Kordia sp. | reverse complement strand
TAATGCGCAATAGCATTTACATTTTTTAAAGACAATAATGGACCTTCAAAAGTAGCCATACCGTAACCTGTAATGGCTACTACCATAAATTTTAAGGTAGGATCTACTCGTACTTTATCCCAAGCTCCTCTTAATGTTAATAAACCATTTATCATACCACCCCAAGATGGTGCTAATAACATAATAGAAAATGTTGTTCCTAACATTTGTGCCCATTCTGGCAATGCACTATATAGTAAATGGTGTGGTCCTGCCCATATATAAATAAATATTAAAGTCCAGAAATGTATGATTGACAGTTTATAAGAATATACTGGTCGTTCTGCAGCTTTAGGAACAAAATAATACATTAATCCTAAAAAAGGTGTGGTTAAAAAGAATGCTACTGCATTATGTCCGTACCACCATTGCACCAAAGCATCTTGTACTCCTGCGTATACTGAATAACTTTTTAAAAATGAAATAGGTAATTCTAAACTATTAAAGATATGTAATACTGCAATGGTAACAAATGTTGCTATGTAAAACCAAATGGCAACATATAAATGACGTTCTCTACGTTTTAAAATAGTCCAAATCATATTATAACCCCAAGCTACCCAAATTACTGCAATTGCAATATCAAAAGGCCACTCTAACTCCGCATATTCTTTTGTTGTTGTATAACCTAGAGGTAGTGTAATTGCGGCACCAACAATAATTAATTGCCATCCCCAAAAGTTTAATTTACTTAAAAAATCACTTGCCATACGTGCTTTTAACAAACGTTGTAACGAGTAATAGACTCCTGCAAAAATAGCATTACCTACAAAAGCAAAAATAACGGCATTAGTATGTAACGGACGTAAACGACCAAAACTTAACCATGAAATACCACTAGTATAATTAGGAAAAATAAACATAAAGGCTAACATTAGCCCAACTGTCATACCTATAATACCCCAAAAGATTGTTGCGTAAAGAAAATTCTTTACGATTTTATCATCATAATAAAACTGTTCCTTTTCCATAAAATTTATTATTTGTTAGTTTTTAATTTATTTATTGTTTTTACTTCATCATCAAAAAGTATTCTAACGGATGGTGTATATGTATCTTCAAACTGACCGCTTTTTACAGCATATGTAAATGCTATAAAAAACACTACTGCTACAAAAATACTTACCGCTATTAAAATATAAATTACGCCCATTTCTAGTTACTCTTTAAAGTACCCTCAAAAATACAACAATTGCTTTAAAGAAAAGGATGATATTTATCAGTTTTTAACACACATCTTCTTTAATTAGAATTATTCTACATTACTGTTTTTTAATTTTAAGAAAACTGGTTAAAACCGTAACAAATACTACTATTGAAATAGAACTTAATGGCATTAAAATAGCAGCTATTACTGGTGACAAATCACCTGTTACCGCAAAAAACAACCCTACAATATTGTATATAAATGATAGGATAAAACTTGCAATAATAATTTGATTGCTTTTTTTAGCTATTTGAAGCAAATCAGGAATTTTTGTAAACATACCTGCATCAATAATTGCATCACAAGCAGGAGAAAATACGTTTACGTTTTCCGCTACCGAAATACCTACGTTGCTTTGTGCTAAAGCACCTGCATCATTTAAGCCATCACCTATCATTAATACTTTTTCATTTTTAGCTTGTAAGGTCTTAATAAATTCTAATTTTTCTGATGGCGATTGTTTAAAAACTAATTGTGTATGTTTTGGTAGTACATTTTCTAAATATTCTTTTTCGCCTTCATTATCTCCTGAAAGCACTACAATAGCATATTTGTTACTTTTTAACTGTTCAAAAACAGATAACATCCCTTCTCTATATGAATTTTTAATAACAAACCTACCCAAATTACTAGTCCCAATATTTACGTAAACCGCTGTTTCATTGGCTAATTTTATTTCTGACCCTACAAAAGAAGCAGCTCCTAATTTTACCTTTTCACCATTTACCGTTCCTGAAACCCCACTACCTACTATTTCTAAAAAATGAGTAACACTATACAGTTCTACATCTTTTAAATAATCATAAATCATTCTACTTAACGGGTGATTAGACTCCCTAAATACCGATTTTACAATGCTTTTTTGAGCAGTTGTCAATTGCTTTCCCTCATACGTAATTTTACTTTTTTGTGCATGAGTTAAAGTCCCTGTTTTATCAAAAACTACAGTCGTTATTTTTGATAAGGTTTCAATAACACTTGTGTTTTTTAAATATACTTTTTGCTTCCCTAAAATACGAATCACATTACCCAAAGTAAATGGTGCGGATAAAGCCAATGCACACGGACACGCAATAATTAGCACTGCAGTAACAGCATTGATGATTTTTGAAGTATCCATAAAAAACCAATACATGGCAGTAAAAAAAGTAAGGGTTAAAATTACAACTGTAAAATATTTACTTACACTATTGGTGATGCTTTCTAATTGATCTTCTTTATTAATTTGAAAAGCATCATTACTCCACAATTGTGTTAAATAACTTTGTGATATTGATTTTAAAACTTTCACTTCTATTGATCCCGATGTTTGCTTACCGCCTGCAAATAATTTTTCATGTATTTGCTTTGATATTGTATTAGATTCTCCTGTTACAAAACTATAGTCAATACGTGCATTACCATTTATAAGCTCACAGTCTACTGGTATTAGCTCTTCGTTTCTAATGAGTAAAATATCCTCTTTTTTAATTTTATGTATTGCTATACTTTCCTCTCCTAATTTGGTTAAACGAGTTACTGCTATTGGAAAATAGGATTTATAATCACGCTCAAATGACAAAAAACTATATGTTTTTTGCTGAAAAAACTTTCCTATCAATAAAAAGAAAACCAAACCACACAAACTATCTAAAAAACCTTGTCCCGTATGTGTTACTATTTCATATACACTACGTACAAATAAAACAATAATTCCCAATGCTATGGGGATATCAATATTTAAAATTTTATGTTTTAATCCTTTATAGGCTGCTATAAAATAATCTTGTGCCGCATAAAAAACTACGGGGATAGAAAACAACAACATGATGTAATGAAAAAATGGTTTGTATTGGTTTAACCAAAATTCATTCAACTCAAAATATTCTGGGAAAGACAAAAACATAATATTACCAAAAGCAAAACCTGAAACGGCTAGTTTTAATAATAAACTGTAGTCTTTTTTATTATCTTTAGCTTCCGTATTATCTAGGCTAATAAACGGTTCATAGCCAATATTACAAAGTAAACCTACTACACCCTTTAAATTAATTAAATCCTTTTTATAGGTAACCCTAACTGTTTTTTTAGGGAAATTAACTTGCGAGGTAATAATGTTTGCATTTAGTTTATTTAAGTTTTCCAACACCCAAATACAAGAGCTACAATGAATGTGTGGTATATATAGGTTTACAATTTGAAGCTCATCATTGGTAAACTCCACCAAAGTTTCTACAATAGTTTCATTGGCTAAATAATCATACTTACCATCTACAATATCTGGGCGTTTACCCGCATTTTTTTCAATAGTATAATAATCAGCCATTTCATGCTGATTTAAAATTTCATATACCATTTTACAACCGTTACAACAAAAGGGTTTTTCATCAAAAGTAACTACTGTTTTACAAGTATCGCTGCAATGATAGCAAGTAGGATTTTCCATAGTGCAATATTAGTGAAAACAAATTTCATATTATGTGCCTTTTATTACAATGATATTTATCACCTTTGTTTACCTTTACACAAATTAACTACCACAATGGGAAATTGCCAGCAATGTTTAATTAAAACTTTTAATAGCTTTTGCTCTTTACTACCAGAAGAGCTTGCACACCTATCAGAACAAAAAACAGAAAAAACTTTTAAAAAAGGGGATGTTATTTTTGAAGAAGGAAATGCATTACACGGTGTATACTGTGTAAAAAATGGTATCTGTAAACTTTCTAAACTAAATAGTAACGGTAAGGAACAAATTATACGTTTTATAAAAGATGGTGATGTTTTAGGATATCGTTCAGTAATTGCAAATGAACCTGTTTCATTAACAGTTACTGCCTTAGAAGACATGAATGCATGCTACATACCTAAAAAAGAATTGTTTAATTTGTTAGATAAAAATCCGAAATTTACTTTTGATTTACTTAAAACTGCTTGTACGGATTTAAAAGATGCAAACATGCATATATCAAGTATGGGGCAAAAAAATGTAAGACAGCGTTTAGCCGAAACTATTTTATTTTTAAAAGAAACGTTTAATACTAATGAAGATGATTATATAGCTATACTACTTACCCGCGAAGAAATTGCTAGTATTGTAGGTACTGCAACAGAATCTGCCATACGTTTGCTCTCTGAATTTAAAAAAGAAAATATCATTAGCCTAAAAGGGAAAAGTATTAAAATTTTAAACCTAGAGAAATTAAAACAAATTTCAGAAGGGTTTTAATAGAGGGGTGATAGCCTATCCAAAATAACTGAATGTTTTTTATTCCATTTTTACTACAAAATATACTCCTTGTTTTGCTTATTATTTTGTATTTTGGTGCCTTACTAAAATTAACAAACCAAATTTTATGAAAAAAATTGTATTTGCACTTGCTGTGCTTGCTGTAGTTTCTTGTAAAAAAGAAGAAGCTAAACCTATTGATTATGCCTTATTTTCAGGAAAAATTACCAATGTGAATACGGATAGTGTTTACGTTAGAAATACTAATTTTAACAAAGCGATTCCTATACAAAAAGATGGAACATTTTCTGACACCTTACAACTAAATGATGGTAATTATGACGTTAAAATAGGTGATGAAACCTCTAGCCTCCAAATAAAACAAGGTGACAATTTACACTTAACTATTGACACTAAGGTATTTGACGAAACAATTAGTTACACAGGTAAAGGCGCTAACAGAAACAATTATTTAGCAAAAGCATACTTAATTGAAGAATCATTTGATACTAATAATGACCGTAAAACGCTATACAACTTAGAAATGGATGATTTTATAGCTAAAATTAAAGGTCTTGAAACGGCAACAGACTCCCTTTTAAATACTTTTAAAATTGAAGATACTGACTTTATAGCGACACAAAAAAAGAATACCCATTATTCTTTCTTATCAAAAATAAAAGGATATCCTGGTTTTCAAAAAAGATTTAATGAAGGTAAAATTGTAACACTCCCTGAAAATTTTACCAAGGAAATTGAAAATTTAAATTTTGACAATGCCACTGATTTTGACAACTCTCCTGCCTACAAACAAATGGTTATGAATGATTTTTTTACAAAATCTTTTGACTTTAAGAAAAAGGATTCTTTATTATCACTTCCCTTAGCGATGATTAAACAATTAAAAACGATTAAAAGCCAAAACATCAAAGAAAATTTAATGGGTATGGTTGCCAGAAACATTAAACCTGGTAATGATGAGTCAGAAATTATTTACAATTCTCTATCTACATTAACAAAAAACACTAAGTTTAAAGCATTACTAGATAGTAAGTTTGAAGCTACTAAAAAGTTTGCTACAGGTAAAACCTCTCCTGTTTTTGAAAACTATGAAAACGCTAAAGGTGGCAAAACATCATTAAGTGACTTAAAAGGAAAATATGTTTATATTGATGTTTGGGCAACTTGGTGTGCACCTTGTAAAAGAGAAATTCCTTTTTTACAAGAAATAGAAAAAGAATACCACGGTAAAAATATTGAATTTGTAAGTATCTCCGTTGACAAAGCCAACGCACACCAAACATGGGTTGATATGGTTAAAGAAAAGGAATTAGGCGGTATACAATTATTTGCTGATAATGATTTTAGTTCAAAATTTATTACGGCATACGGTATTAACAGTATACCTCGTTTTATTTTATTAGACCCTCAAGGTAACATTGTAAACGCAGATGCTCCAAGACCATCAAACCCAAAATTGAAAGAATTATTAACTACACAAGGTTTGTAATATTTAAAATCATAAATTTCCATATAAATGTCTGGAAATTAAACCTAATGGGATACCTCCCCTATGATAAAATAGAAAAAAGCGATACTTAACAGTATTGCTTTTTTTATGGAAAAATTGAGGATACCATACATAATTTTTGTTAACCCATATATTTATGTTATTTTTATACCTTTAAAATTAAAAAAACAATCCAAAATGAAAAAAATTATTTTTGCACTTGCAGTGCTTGCTGTCGTTTCTTGTAAAAAAGAACCTGTAGACTACACTTTAATTACTGGTAAAATAACAAACTCAACCAGTACTAAATTAACTATTAATAACAATAAAAGAGAAGTTGTTAAAGAAATTACTGTAGCTGAAAATGGTGTGTTTGCAGACACCTTACGCTTAGATGAAGGTAGATATAGCATTACTGACGGTAATGAATACGCTACCATTTATGTAAAAAAGGGCACACATTTTAACATGACTTTAGATACTAAAAAAATTGATGAAACTTTAAAATTTACAGGTACTGGTGCTGACGCCAATACTTATTTTGCTAAAACAACAATGTTGCAAGATGAATTAGACTTTGATGGACTAATGAGTGGTGATCAAACTAATTTTGATAGCAACTTTGCTGCCTTTAAAAATCTAAACATAGACTTACTTAAAAGCGCTAAAGGTTTGGATAGTATTACTATTGTACAGCAAACTAAGGGCATTGAAGACATGGAAGTGCAATTAAAAAGCATGTATGCTGCAAAAGTAAAAATGAAAGAAATGGTAGGTAAACCATCTGCTTCTTTTAATTTTGACAACCACAAAGGAGGTAAAACTGATTTAGCTTCCTTAAAAGGCAAATATATTTATATTGATGTTTGGGCAACTTGGTGCGCACCTTGTAAAAAAGAAATTCCGGCTTTACAAGCACTTGAAAAAGAATACCATGGTAAAAACATTGAATTTGTAAGCATCTCTGTAGATCAAAACAAAGAAGCTTGGACAAAAATGGTAGCCGATAAAAAATTAGGCGGTATTCAATTACATTATGGTGGAAATCGTAGTTTTTCTGAAGCGTTTGCTATTAATGGAATCCCTCGCTTTATTATGCTTGATCCAAATGGTAATGTAGTTGATGCAGATGCTCCAAGACCATCAAGTGAAGAAATTAAAAAATTATTTACCGCTCAAGGTATTTAATTTACATCTATTATAATTTAAAAAGCACCACTTAATTGAGGTGCTTTTTTTTGCTTAAAACTTATTAAATTGGTATAATAGATTCCCCATTAAGGTTTGTAGTAAGCACATCACTCATATAATCAAAAAATGGACGAAGTGTTGCAAAGGTTGTAATTACCTCATCTTGAAAGTGAGAAGATGTTACCTCAGCATCTGTAAAAGTACGCATTACATAAAATTGCTTTTTCTTAATTAAATCAATTGCTTGATGGTTTTTATCAAACCCGCGAGGTGCCGTTTTTACTTCTGCTCCATGTAAGCTGCCAAATGTTTTTTGAAACTGTGGGTTGGCTATTATTTCTCGTATTTCATTAGCATCCATTTCAAATTCTTTACGAATTCGCATTAAATCAGCTGAATTTGGACCGTAAAACCCACCACCTACCAAACAGTTTCCTGGTTCTAAATTAATAAAATACCCTCCTCTTAATTGCAATGTTGCTCTTGTAAAACTTCCTGCAAAACGTGCTTTATAGGGGGTTTTATCTTTTGAAAAACGTACATCTCTATAAATACGCATGAGTTTGTGCGATTCAATATTATCAGTTTCTGCTAATTGCTGATGTACTGCTTCAAAAAAACTTTTTACTTCTAATTCTTGTGCTTTAAAAGTTATTTTATGATCCGCAAACCACTCACGGTTATTATTTTTTGATAACTGTTTTAAAAACTGAAATGTAGCTTTTGATAGTGCCATGTTGTATGTGTTTTGCTGCTGTATATTTTTGCGTTAGCACGAAAACGGTTATCCTTTTTAAAAGAAACACGCTAAATTTACTGTGCTAAAAAAGCCTTTTTAAGGGCTCTTTTTAGGGCTTGTAAATTGGTGTTTATAAAAAAGATATTAGTTGTAGTGCGTTCCCAAAATTTGCTTTTGGGAAACGCCCATATTTTACTATTTATTAATCACTAAACGGAATCCTTCACCGTGAATATTCAATATTTCTACATTGGCATCTAATTTTAAATACTTACGTAGTTTTGCTATATAGACATCCATGGAGCGAGAGGTAAAATAATTGTCGTCCCTCCAAATTTTTGTTAACGCTAATTCTCTTGGCATTAAATCATTTTCATGTAATGCTAACAGGCGTAATAACTGGTTTTCTTTGGGTGATAATTTTACTGGTGCTTCACCATTATAACTTAACATTCTTAATTTTGAATTAAGGTTAAAACCACCTATAACAAATTCAAAAACTACGCTATCTGCTACGCTATCTTTTACCTTACGTGCCATTATAGCTTTGATTTTCATCAATAAAACTTCTGAATCAAAAGGCTTGTTTAGGTAATCATCCGCTCCTGCTTTATAGCCTTTTATAACATCTTCTTTCATTGCTTTTGCGGTTAAGAAAATAATAGGGACTTCTGCATTTTTTTCACGAATTTCTTTAGCCAACGTAAAACCGTCTTTGTACGGCATCATCACGTCTAAAATACATAAATGATAGTTGTCTTTTTTAAACTTCTCAAAGCCTTCCATTCCGTTTTTAGCTAAGGTAACGTCATAGTCATTTAACATTAAATAATCTTTTAAAACTGCTCCGAAATTGGGATCATCTTCTACTAATAATATTCTTTTTTGTGCTTTTTCCATAATTTATGTGATTATTGGTAATTTAATACTAATGGTGGTTCCTTTATTTTTTTCACTTTCTACACTTATTTGTGCATTGTGATCTTCTACAATTTGTTTTACGTAAGCCAAACCTAACCCATGTCCTTTTACATTGTGTATGTTGCCTGCGTGTTCTCTATAAAATTTTTCAAATACTTTTTTCTGTACGGACTTTGACATTCCGCTACCTTTATCTATTATTTTTAATACTACAAAGTTTTTTATTTGTGTGGTATACACATCTATTTCTGGCGTATTTGGCGAGTATTTTATGGCATTATCTAATATGTTTACAATCACATTTGTAAAATGAGATTCGTTTGCTAAAACGGTGTCTTCCGCTGCGTTTAAATGTGTTTTTATGTATCCACCTCTATCTTCTACCAATAATTCTACGTGTGGTATAGCATCTTCAATTAAATCATGAAGTGAGAATACTTCTTTTTTAATATCCAATTGCTTTTTTTCTAATTGTGATATGCGTAGTACATTTTCCACTTGTGCATGCATGCGTTTATTTTCTTCACCTATCATACCTAAATAACGTTTTACCTTACTTTGATCTCCTAATATTTTTGGGTTTCTGATGGCGTCCAATGCTAAATTTATAGTGGCTATTGGTGTTTTAAACTCATGGGTCATGTTATTAATAAAGTCGGTTTTTATTTGTGATATTTTACGTTGTTTCATTAATTGATACAAAGCTATTGCAAATGTTAAAATAATAATTGTGGTAAATAATAAAGATAATAACGACATTGATAATATGGACGATAATAAAAATTTCTTTTTATTAGGAAAGGTTACTCGTAAATTAA
>CAZSQD010000077.1:0-9659 GCA_964608925.1 uncultured Kordia sp. | reverse complement strand
GCTGTATACTCAATATACCATTTTCTCTTAATTCATAAAATGCCATATCAACATCTCGTTGGTATTTAATTTTTGATAATACTAAATGAATTAAATTTCCTCTTTCTATGGCTTCTTTCTGTGCTGTATCCCATAAATATCCCGATTTTGTAAGCACCGCTAAATTATGATCTATTCTTGCTGAGGATATAAAAGGAAGCGCTTTCGTTTTTAATATTTTAGTTTCTTCTGATTGTTTTTTAATTTCGCCAAAAGCATAATCAACCGTTTCTTCTTGCCATTTACCTATTGATTTTAAATAGTTAATAAAAAATCCTGAATATTTTTTTAAATTCTCTTCTCCAGTTTTTTTATCTATTTCCAGTTTTGAAACAATGTACAATTGCTCTTTAGCACGTGTTAACGCTACATACAACAAATTAACAGTGTCTAGTTCCAATTCCGACTGTTGCTTTTGATAAAGCAGCGAACCATTTTCATTATAATGTGCTATGTTTTTATTGTAGTTTAAATACGCTTCTTGAAAACCACCATATATTTCCTTATCAATAGGAAACCACACTTTAGGCTCTATTTGCTTGTAAATATAATCATCCGCAAACGGAAAAATAACTATTGGAAACTCCAACCCTTTTGACTTATGTATGGTCATTAACGTTACCGCATCATTACCTTCTGGCGCTACTATACTTAATTTATCTTTTTTTAGCTCCCAATGCTCCAAAAACCCTGTTACTCCTGTTGATTTTCTCTGACTAAAGCTCAACACTTCATCTAAAAAATACTGGATGTATGCATCGGATTCATTTACCAACGTAAAAGCCCTAACAACATACTCTACCAATTCATAAAACGGTAAAGTTTCTGCTAACGTAAAATCAAACTGAATATGGTATTGTGTTGCTAACGCTGTAAAAAAATCTTCTTGAGAAAGTGCTAACAACTCCATGTAAAATTGATTTTCAGAAGTCGTTATTTTTAATTTTTGATATAAAAAAAATAGCATTTCAATTTTCGCCATTTTATGATTTGGATGCAATACATATTCTAAAAATGAAATAATAAATTGTACCTCTTTTGATTTATTAATCAATAACGTTTCTGACGAAACAATTGCGAGGTTTTTATCGGTTAAATAATCTGCAATAGCTACCCCATCTTTTCGAGTACGGGTAATTACGCAAACATCAGCTAATTTAAAACCATTTTCTTGCACTTTTTTAATAATATTATATACTTTTTCTTGATACAACTCTGATGCTATTGCAACCGTTTCATTTGCTACAAAAGAAATTGCTACATACCCTCCATTTTTACCACTATCTTTTTGCTTGTTCCCTATTTCATATAAATTTTGATGCGCTTTATTGGTAAACAATTGCGATAAATGTGTAAAAAAATGATTATTAAAATTAACCACCTCACTATAACTACGCCAATTGGTTTCTAAGTTTTCAATTTGCTTTTCAATATAAAAAGGATTTTCCTTTTCATACAACTCAATAAATTGCTCCGCCTTACCTCCACGCCACCTATAAATAGCTTGTTTGGCATCACCCACTATCATTAAAGAGTTTTTTTCTCCTTTTTTAGCTTCAGTTACTAGTGTGTTTTCTGTAAGTGGTATTAAGTTTTGCCATTGTAATTGTGACGTATCTTGAAACTCATCTATAAAATAATTTTGATACCGCTCTCCAATACGTTCATAAATAAAAGGTGCAGGTTGCCCTTTTATCTCATTTGCTATTATACTATTAAATTCAGATATTAATAATATGTTTTGATCTTCTTTAAGTAATTTTAATTCTTTTTGAATTTCATTTATTAATGATAATGGAACACTATTTTTTCGGAAATTATTTAAAAAATTAAGCTTATAATGCAATGCCTTTGTTTGCTCAAAATCGGCAATAATTTCGGATTGCATTTGCTCAATTATAGTTGCAGAAGCCACTCCTTTTTTACTAATAACACCACCTTCAATTAAAGTAACCTGCCATTTTGTTGCATAGGTGTCAAAAATATCACCTTTAGCAAATTTTAAAAAATAATTATATAAGGAACCTCTTGGAAAGTCGGTTTTTTCAATTCCATTTTTCTCAAAAATTGCCAATCGATTTTTCGCTATTCCAATTGCCTCTTCTGTAGCATTTTTTATTTTTTTAGCTACTATTTTTTGGAGAGTTTTAAAATTCTTAAAAGTTTTATTTTTTAAGAGATCCACATGCTGTATTTCATCTTCTTTAAGTAAAATATCCGAAATCTTAAACAAATCCAAAGCAATGTCCCAACTTTTATCATCATCTGCTTTTTGCATTGCAAAATCAATCAATAATTGCGTAAGCATTTCATCTTCACCTACTTTTGCAACTACATTATTAACTGCTTCCTGCAACACATCTTTAGTGTCTAACGCAACTTCAAAATTTTGAGATAATTTTAAATCATACGCAAACGTACGGATAATACGATGCGTAAATGTATCAATAGTAACAATATCAAAAGCGGCATAGTTGTTTAAAATTGCATCTTGCACTACTATTGCTTTTTCATGAAGCTGAATATCCGTAAAACCCAAGTTTTCACAAATATCCGTAAACATTTGATACTCTTCTTTAAACTCTTCTTGGTGCGTTAAAATACGCTCGTTTGCAAACGCTTTTAAGTTTTTTAAAATACGGTCTTTCATTTCTGCAACCGCCTTATTGGTAAAGGTAATTGCTAAAACATGCTTAAATTTATCTTTATTATAAGAAGAAAAAAGCGTTTCTAAATATGATTTTACTAAGGTAAATGTTTTACCTGAACCCGCAGAAGCATTATAAACTACAAATGAATTTTGTTGCATAGATTTTAAAAATTTGACGCAACAATATACAAACTATATGGTGCAATAAAGATTAATTATTTAAATAGATTATTATTTCACATTGGTTTTCGTAAATTTGACTAAATTTAAAAATTAACACCTTAAAATATATATTATGGCATTTAAATTACCAGAATTAGGATACGCTTATGATGCGTTAGAACCAAATATTGATGCACGTACTATGGAAATTCACCATACAAAACATCACAACGGATATACAACTAAATTAAACAATGCAATTGCAGGTACTGATTTAGAAGGAAAAAGTATTGAGGCTATTTTAGCAAACTTAGACATGAATAACGGTGCGGTTAGAAATAACGGTGGTGGTTTTTACAACCATTCTTTATTTTGGACGGTTATGAACCCTGAAGGAAAAGGACGTTTATCAGGAGATTTAAAAGAGGCTATTGAAGCTGCGTTTGAATCTTTTGACGCTTTTAAAGATGCTTTTTCTAATGCAGCAGCTACACAATTTGGATCTGGTTGGGCATGGTTATGTGTTGAAAAAGGAGGGAAAGTGAGTGTTTGCTCAACTCCAAACCAAGACAACCCATTAATGAGTGGTGTAGGATGTACAGGAACTCCAATTTTAGGATTAGATGTTTGGGAACACGCTTATTACCTAAACTACCAAAACAGAAGACCAGATTATATTAACGCATTTTTTAATGTAATTAATTGGAACGAAGTAGAAAAAAGATACGCAGAAGCTAAATAATTTTTCACTACAACAAAATAACAAGCGCCAAATTGATTTTTTCAGTTTGGTGTTTTTTTTGTTTACAATTCCTATCTTCGCTTTATGAAAATTCAAACCCGAAAACAAGAAATCATCCATACTGCAGCAATACTTTTTAAAGAAAAAGGGTACAGTGCGGTTACCATGCGTGATATTGCTAATGAAATGGGCATAAAAGCTGCTAGTTTATACAACCACATTAAAAGTAAACAAGAAATTTTAAATTGTATTATTGTTTCTCTTGCTGAAGAATTTACAAAAGGCATGAATACCATTGTTGCTAGTTCTATTTCAAGTATTCAAAAACTAGAAGCTATTATTGAACTACACGTAAACATTACAACTAATAACGAAAATGAAATGGCTTCCTTAAATGCTGATTGGATGCACCTTGAAGAGCAACTCGATTACTATTTAGGGTTACGAGAAGATTATGAAAATAATTTTAGAAGTATTATTAAGGATGGGATTAATAAACATGAAATTATTAATTTAGATGTTGATGTAATGTTATTTTCTATTCTCTCAACCCTACGCTCCCTATATTTATGGATTCCTAAAAAAGAAGTTTGCAAACCCAAGCAACTGGCTATCAATTTAAGCAAAGTGCTTTTAAAAGGGGTGGCTCACTAAAAGTAATGCTTTAAAAACAAGTTTTAAATATAAAATAGATTTACTTTGCATTTCTTTATATTTGAACTAAAATAGAATCATGAATAAGTGCTATTATTTAAAAACTTGCGATACTTGCAAACGTATTTTAAAAGAATGGAGTTTACCTAAATCAGTACTACTTCAAGATATCAAAACTGAAGAAATTACTACTGCACAATTAGAGGAAATGTACCAACTTTCTGGTAGTTACGAAGCTCTATTTAGCAAGCGTGCAAAACTATATAAAGAACGTAATTTAAAAAATGAACTCTTAACCGAAGAAGATTATAAAAGTTTAATTTTAGAGCATTACACTTTTTTAAAACGTCCCGTTTTAATTTATAATCATGAAATTTTTATAGGAAATAGTAAAAAAACAATTGCATTAGCAAAACAAACTATTGAAAATGAGTAAAAAAGCAATGGCATTTTTAGCAGCCTTTATGGTTCAAGTTATTTATGGTGTTACCTACACTTTTGCCAATGACGTTATTGATGGTGGCTATATACAACCTTATGGTTTCATTTTACTACGTGTTTTAGGAGCCACTCTCTTATTTTGGGTTTTACATTTTTTTGTGCCAAAAGAAAAAATTGCGCCAAAAGATTTTTTAATTTTTATAGTCGCCTCCTTTTTTGGCTTAGGACTAAATATGCTTACTTTTTTTAAAGGCTTAGCCTACACTACACCCATTCATGCATCTGTAATTATGGTGGTTGTACCTATTATAGTTTTAACACTATCCGCTTTATTTTTAAAAGAAAAAGTATCTCTTTTAAAAGTGTCAGGTATATGTATTGGACTTATTGGAGCAGTCGTATTAACTGTTTACGGTAAAGCTACACATACAGGGGATAATATTTTATTAGGTAACTTTTTAATTTTTATAAATGCAGTTTCTTTTAGTATTTACCTAATCATCTTAAAAAAATTAACCAGCAAATACCATCCGTTTACGTTTATGAAATGGCTCTCTTTATTTGGTACACTTTTCGTTTTACCTTTTGGCTTTAGTGAGCTACGTGCTGTGGAATGGTCAAGCTTTAGTTCATATATTTATTTTTCGGTTGCATTTTGCGTTATCATAACTACCTTTGTTGCGTATTTACTAAACCCAATTGCATTGCGCACGTTAAAAGCATCAACCGTAAGTACTTTTTTATACATTCAACCCGTAGTTGCTACAATTTTTGCAATTATTATGGGTAGTGATCATTTTAACACCATAAAACTAATAGCCGCTATTTTAATTTTTACGGGCGTATATTTAGTAAGTAAACCCGCAAAAATAACTGAATGAGTTATAGTACCCGTATATTTAATTATGTAAGTGAAATACCTAAAACTATTTGGGATTGCTTTATTGAGGATGATAATATTTATTTTTCAAAAGAATATTTAACTGCTTTTGAAACCCATAACTCTCACAACATTCAATTTTTTTACATTGTTATTTTTAACCAAAACAAAGCAGTTGCTATTGCCGTTTTACAGGTTTTAGAATTTGATTATACACAAAGTAATTTTGCAACCAACACCAATAAGTTTGTGCAAAAAACTATGGACACACTAAGCTGTCTATTGAAACAAAACTATGTAAAGATAATGATTTGTGGTAGTCCATTTTTAAGTGGTGGGTATGGCGTATTTATAAAATCTACCGAAAAAAAACCAATCATCTTAGAACATTTAGCAAAAGGCGTACAAACTATTTTAAATGCCAATACATCTTTAAAAAGGTGGGTGGATGTTATTTTAATTAAAGATTTTTTTACTCAATCCCTACCTGTAACCCATCAATTAAAAAAATATAATTATACTCCTGTTCAAGTAGATACCAATATGGTGTTAAATTTAAAAGACAACTGGCATACATTTGATGATTATTTAGCTGACTTTAAATCAAAATTTAGGGTGAAAGCTAAAAAAGCTTATAAACAAAGTACGCATCTAATAGCTAAAGATTTTTCTGCGGAAGATATTTTAACACACATAAAAACGTTAACAAAACTCTACGAAAACGTATTTACTAAAGCTAATTTTAATTGGTCTATATTAAATTTAAGCACCTATGCTGCTTTAAAGGACTCCTTACAAGATCGCTTTATTTTTAAAGCCTATTTTTTAGATGATAAAATAGTGGGGTTTATGACTGGTATTGTTAATCAAAATAAGCTAGACGCACATTATATAGGTTTAGATTATAAGTTTAATAAAACCCACGCCATATATTCACGCATACTGTATGATTATGTTCAAATTGCCATTAACCGAAACTTAAAACAACTATATTTAGGAAGAACCGCAGGAGAAATAAAAAGCACTATAGGTGCCGTACCTCAAGACCTAACCGCCTATTTACGTCATAAAAAATCATTTGCTAATTTTTTATTCAAACCTTTTTTAAAACGGATAAAACCCACCCCTTTTGAGCAGCGTTTTCCGTTTAAAAAATAATCCATTTGATTTTACCCTAAAAAAATGCTACATTCGTAAACTTGAAATTTAATTGGTTAACTTCTGTTACCCATATTAACTTTCAATTTAAACGTAGGGAAATTCAACCTATTAGGCTATCCCCCGCTATTAATATTTGTAAACCAATGAGCAACTACAACATAAAACATTTAGAAGAATATTTTAAAGTCTATAAAAAATCTGTTAATGAACCTGAAGTTTTTTGGGAAGAAATTGCAGAAGAACATTTTTCTTGGCGAAAAAAATGGGACAATGTTTTAAGTTGGGATTTTAAAAAACCTGAAATAAAATGGTATGAAGGCGCAAAACTAAACATTACAGAAAACTGTATTGATAGGCATTTACGTACCAAAGGAGAAAAAACAGCAATACTTTTTGAACCCAATAATCCAAATGAAAAAGCACAGCACATTTCATATAATCAATTATCAAAAAGAGTAAATCAATTTGCGAATGTATTAAAAGAACAAGGTATACACAAAGGAGACCGAGTTTGTATTTATTTACCAATGATACCTGAATTGGCAATTTCTTTATTAGCCTGTGCAAAAATTGGAGCCATCCATTCCGTAGTATTTGCAGGTTTTTCCGCAACAGCATTATCAACAAGAATTAATGATAGTGATTGTAAAATAGTAATCACTTCAGACGGCTCTTACAGAGGTGCAAAAACAATAGATTTAAAATCCATTGTAGATGAAGCTTTAAAAGATTGCCCAAATATTCAATCCGTTTTAGTAGCAAAAAGAATCCATACGGACATCAATATGAAAGCTGGTCGTGATAAATGGCTGCAACCGCTATTAGATAATGCATCCACGCATTGCGAGTCTGAAATTATGGATGCAGAAGACCCTTTGTTTATCCTTTATACTTCTGGATCTACCGGAAAACCAAAAGGCATGGTACACACCACTGCTGGCTATATGGTTTATACCGCATATACCTTTAAAAATATGTTTCAATACAAAGAAGATGATGTATATTGGTGTACTGCGGATATTGGTTGGATAACCGGTCACAGCTATATTGTTTACGGCCCTCTTGCAAATGGAGCAACAACCGTAATGTTTGAAGGCGTACCCAGTTATCCTGATTTTGGAAGGTTTTGGGAAATTATAGAAAAACATAAAGTTAATCAATTTTACACCGCACCAACTGCAATTAGAGCGCTTGCAAAACAAAATTTAGCGTTTGTAAACAAATACAATTTATCCTCATTAAAGGTAATTGGCTCAGTAGGAGAACCCATAAATGAAGAAGCGTGGCATTGGTATAATGACAATATAGGAAAAAAGAAAAACCCCATAATTGATACCTGGTGGCAAACCGAAACAGGAGGTATCATGATTTCACCAATTCCTTACGTTACACCAACAATTCCCACCTACGCTACATTACCATTTATAGGTATTCAACCTGTATTAATGGATGAAAATGGAACCGAGTTAAAAGGCAATCAAGTAGAAGGTAGATTGTGTATAAAATTTCCGTGGCCATCTATTGCACGAACCATTTGGGGAAATCATAAACGTTATAAAGAAACTTATTTTTCCGCTTACAATAATAATTATTTTACAGGAGATGGCGCATTAAGAAACGCTACCGGTTATTACCGAATTACAGGACGCGTAGATGATGTTATTATAGTGTCAGGGCATAATTTAGGAACCGCACCCATAGAAGACGCTATAAATGAACATCCTGCAGTTGCCGAAAGTGCTATAGTTGGTTTTCCGCATGATATTAAAGGAAGTGCTTTATACGGTTATGTTACTCTAAAAGAAACAGGTGAAACACGAAACCAAGATAATTTACGAAAAGAAATAAACCAAATTATTACAGAACATATTGGACCCATAGCTAAATTAGATAAAATTCAATTTACAAACGGATTACCCAAAACCCGTAGTGGTAAAATAATGAGAAGAATTTTACGTAAAATTGCAGGTAAAGACACTAATAATTTAGGAGATACCTCTACTTTATTAAACCCAGAGGTGGTACAGGAAATTATAGATAATTGTATACATTAAAACTGTTATAAATATAAGAATACCACTTAACGTTGGTGAAGCAACGGACTATGTAATAACAAGATATCACTTAATTGAAAGCAGTAGTCACTTGTTATAATACTTTCAATTTAATAGGCACAACACGTTACTTTCTGCTCAAAAAACACTAACTTTCGCTTAACTACCAATAAACAACAACCTGTACCGAGTTATTCGGTATTAAAACGATTATTTATCTAATTAGTTGGCATTCATTAGACTGAAAAATCCAAAACACAGAAAAAAAATAAATATATGAAAATAAATATTCTATCCTTTTTGTTTTTTTTATTACTAACATCTTGTTCAAATAAAGAAAAAGAAGTTATAAAATCAAATACAATTTATATTGAATTAAAAAATATTCCAAAAATTAGCGACACTTTAAAAATAAGCAAAACTAGAATGCTAATTAGTAATCAACCCAATATTAGTTATAAAGTAAATTATGATTTTAAAGATCATATTTTAGATAATATTACCGAAAAATATTTTGCTAACTTTAAAATTATTGAAGATACAATTTATTTAAAATTAAGATATCGTACAATGAAATCTAAAACATTTATTTTATATAAAAATGATTCAGTAATTATTAATTTTAATAAAAAGTTACCTTATGTTGAATATCTAAATAGAGAATATAAAAAATCTGACTATCGTATTGAAGATATTTTAATGAAAAAAGAACAGCCAAAAGATTTTTTTTCATTCTTTGAAGTAAACAAACGATTCCCTAATAAAAATGAGTTAGATTCTATAAAAATAAAGAAAAATAATCTATATAAAGAAAAGATAAAATGGCTTGATTCTATTTATAAAAAAGGGTTGATTTCTAAAAAAAATTACAACTAT
>CAZSQD010000076.1:0-9820 GCA_964608925.1 uncultured Kordia sp. | reverse complement strand
AAAACTGCAAATACGGATGTAATGATGTCAATGTTACCTGTTTTAGATGATTTTGACAGAGCATGGGTAGAAATTGCAAAAAGTGACGATAAAAACTTAAAAGAAGGAGTAGAACTAATTAATAATAAGTTCAAAACAACTTTAGAAAACAAAGGTTTAACTTTATTGGATGTAAGAAAAGGAGATGCTTTTAATGCCGATTTTCATGAAGCAATTACGCAAATACCAGCCCCTACGGATGATATGAAAGGTAAAATTATTGATGTCATTGAAAAAGGTTACAAGTTAGGAGAAAAAATTATACGTTTCCCTAAAGTAGTTATTGGGCAGTAATATAAAAACAAAAAGTATAAAAAATCGATATAACGTATTGAAGGATCAATCTTTAAATACTTTAAAATGGGTTATTCCCCATGATTTAAATAAAAGAGAGTTCCATTTTTATGGAAAATAAATATGGCAAAACAAGATTATTACGACATATTAGGTGTTTCAAAAGGAGCAACTAAGCAAGAAATTAAAAAAGGTTATCGTAAAATGGCGGTAAAATATCATCCAGATAAAAATCCGGGTGATAATGCTGCAGAAGAAAAGTTTAAAGAAGCTGCAGAGGCATACGAAATACTAAGCGACGACAATAAAAAAGCTAAATATGATCGTTATGGTCATTCAGCATTTGAAAATGGCGGCGGTGGTGGCGGTTTCGGTGGTGGTTTTGGCGGCGGCGGAATGAACATGGATGACATTTTTAGTCAATTTGGAGATATTTTTGGCGGCGGTTTTGGCGGCGGCGGAAGAAGGCAACGTACCGTAAAAGGAAGTAATTTACGTGTTCGCTTAACCTTAACCTTAGAGGAAATTGCTAACGGTGTTGAGAAAAAAATAAAAGTAAAACGCAAAAAACAAGCAGCAGGGACTACCTATAAAACATGTACAACGTGTGACGGAGCAGGACAAGTAATGCGCGTTACTAATACTATTTTAGGACGCATGCAAACAGCAGCAACTTGTCAAACTTGTGGTGGTGCGGGACAACAAATAGATAAAAGAGCTCCAGGTACAGATGCTCATGGTTTATTACAAGAAGAAGAAACAGTAAGCGTAAAAATACCAGCAGGAGTAGTTGATGGAATGCAGTTAAAAGTTTCTGGAAAAGGTAATGATGCTCCAGGTAATGGAATTGCAGGTGATTTATTGGTAGTTATACAAGAGGAAGATCATAAATTCTTGAAAAGAGAAGGGGATAATTTACATTATGATTTATACATTAGTTTTTCTGAAGCCGTTTTAGGGGTTTCTAAAGAAATTGATACAGTTACTGGTAAAGTACGTATCAAATTAGATGCAGGTATACAATCGGGTAAAATATTACGTTTAAGAGGTAAAGGTATTCCAAGTATTAATGGTTACGGTAAGGGAGATTTATTAGTACACATAAATGTATGGACGCCACAAGAATTAAATAAAGAACAAAAAGATTTCTTTAAAAATATGCAAGAACATGAACATTTTGTACCCAATCCAAGAGATGATGAGAAATCATTTTTTGAGAAGGTGAAAGATATGTTTTCATAATTGTGAGAAAAAACCCTAAAACAATTACTTTTAAGGTATGCTATAAATAAGATTTGTAAGAAGAATTACAACACTAAAAGACTCGAAGTTTTCTTCGAGTTTTTTTATAAAAATAGAATTATTCTTTCAATGAAAATAGTATTTACTTTATTTTTTTTTAATCATTTAATTATTCAGTCCTTTAATAAAATCTAACTTTGTGTAACAAAACAGTAAAAACTGCTACTTACAAATAAAACTAAATTTCATGAGTAATATTCTTGTTGCCGAAAACATATCCAAATCATTTGGAGACTATACCGCATTAAATAATGTATCCTTATCCGTACCAAAAGGGAGTATTTTTGGACTTTTAGGTCCTAATGGAGCGGGTAAAACCACTTTAATACGTATTATTAACCAAATTACAATGCCAGATACTGGTTTAGTAACTTTGGACGGAGAGCCGTTACGTGCTGATCATGTTAAAAATATAGGTTATTTACCTGAAGAAAGAGGTTTGTATAAATCCATGAAAGTTGGTGAGCAATGTTTGTATTTAGCTCAGTTAAAAGGTTTGACTAAAAAAGAAGCAAAAGAACGCTTAAAGTTTTGGTTTGATCGTTTAGAAATAGGTGATTGGTGGAACAAAAAAATTCAAGAGTTGTCAAAAGGAATGGCACAAAAAATACAGTTTGTAGTAACGGTTTTGCATGAGCCTAAATTGTTGATTTTTGATGAACCTTTTAGTGGTTTTGACCCTATTAATGCGAATTTAATTAAAGATGAAATTTTACGTTTACGTGACAATGGAGCAACCGTAATTTTTTCTACACATCGTATGGAATCGGTAGAGGAATTGTGTGATCATATTGCTTTGATAAACAAATCTAACAAAATATTAGATGGGAAATTAATAGATATTAAGCGTAACTTTAAATCCAATACATTTGAAGTTGGAGTGTTGGCTAATAATCAAACCGAATTAGAGACACTTTTAAAAGATAAATTTTCATTGAGTCCTGCTTCGTTTCAATCTATACATGATGATTTAAAGCTCAATATAAAAATGCAAGATGGTGGTTTGCCAAATGATTTATTATCGTTTTTAACCAATCATGGTCAAGTCAATCATTTTTCTGAAGTAATCCCTTCAGCAAGTGATATTTTTATCCAAACCGTTCAAAATAACAACTAATTAATAGCCGAAATGAATCACTTACCATTAATCATAAGAAGAGAATATTTAAATAAGGTAAAAAACAAATCGTTTATTATCATGACGTTTGTTACGCCGTTAATTGGTGTCGCCATATTTGCTTTGATTGCTTTTTTAACCAATTTAAATAAAAATAAAGAACGCGTTATTGACGTGTTGGATGAAGCTGGTTTTGCAAAGGAATTATTTGTAAATACTAAAACAGGTACCCAATATAATTTTATAAAAAATATTACCTATCAACAAGCATTAGAAGACGTAAAAAAGGCTGAAAAATACGGTTTGTTGTACATCCCAAAAGCTGATAGTTTTGAGGAAATTGCAGAAAATGTAATTTTTTATTCTAAAGAAACACCTTCGTTAGGAATGATATCTGGAATGGAATCAAAAATTGGAAGAAAATTAACCAATTTAAACTTAGAAAAAAAAGGATTAAATGTAGATAAAATAGCGGCATCTCGAATCCGTTTAGATATTTTACAAGAAAGTTTTGAAGGCGAAAAAACATCAAAGTTTAGTGGCGGTTTAAAATTAATTTTTGGTGGTGCAGCAGGTTATTTACTGTTTATGTTTATTGTAATTTACGGTAACATGATTATGCGTAGTATAATTGAAGAAAAAACCAGTAGAATTATTGAAGTCATCATTTCTTCAGTAAAACCAATGCAATTAATGTTGGGTAAAATATTTGGAACTTCATTAGCAGGATTAACTCAATTTGTAATTTGGGTATTGGTAATAGGGTTAATGTCAATAATAGCATCAACCTTTTTAGGAGTAGATATGACAGAAATGCAAACACCACAGCAAGATATGCTAAAAGAAGTGATGAAAAATGGCGATATGCAAGCAAAAGCAGGTGCTATTTTAGCTGAAATTAGAAGCTTACCAATCTTGAACTTGGTTATTATGTTTATTCTTTATTTTTCAGGAGGGTTTTTATTATACGCCTCTTTATATGCGGCAATTGGTGCGGCGGTTGATAATGAAACGGATACGCAACAATTTATGATGCCAATTCTATTGCCATTAATGTTAGCAATTTATGTAGGTTTCTTTACTGTTATTGATGATCCACATGGTTCCGTAGCGCAAGTATTCTCTTATATACCGTTTACATCTCCAGTAGTTATGTTAATGCGTATACCATTTGGTGTACCTATTTGGCAACAATTAATTTCAATAGTAATCTTATTTGCTACCTTTATTGGTACGGTTTGGTTTGCTGCTAAAATTTATAGAGTAGGTATTTTAATGTACGGTAAAAAACCAAGTTATAAAGAAATTTATAAATGGTTAAAATATTAGTTGCTTCATAGTTATATAAAAAAAACGCTGCTAAATGAATAACAGCGTTTTACCCCAAAAAAACTTACTTACTATAATTGCTTATAGTATTGTAAATATAGAGAGTAATTAAAACCTACACAATACCCAGTACTGGGTATATTTTGGTGAAATTAAATTAATAAAAAAAGAATGGAGAAAATAAATACTTTTTTAAATTACGGATTCCAGTTTGGGAAAGACATTCATTTTAATGTGAAAACATTAATAGTGATTGTATTACTATTAGTAATCACTTCATATTTATTAAAGTTAATTAAAAGAATTGCGGTAAAACGTTTGGCGGAAACTGATAAACTAAAATTTAATTCGGTATTTTCATTTGCGCGATATTTCATTTATATTATTGTAATGTTGGTTACGTTTGATAATATTGGTATTAATGTAACGGCAGTATTTGCAGCCTCTGCCGCATTAATGGTTGGTGTTGGTTTTGCATTACAAACTTTTTTTCAAGATATTATTTCAGGTATTTTTATATTGATAGATCAGTCGGTTCATGTAGGTGATATTATTGAATTGGACGGTAAAGTTGGGCGTGTAACAGAAATTAAATTACGTACTACACGTGCGGTTACTGTAGATAATAAAGTATTGATTATACCAAATCATAAATACCTAACTAATACGCTTTATAACTGGACAGAAAATGGCTCTGTTACTCGTGAAAAAATTATTATAGGGGTAGCTTATGGTTCTGATTTAGCATTGGTAAAAAAACTTTTATTACAGGCTGCAAAAGAAAATAAAAAGTTATTAAAACATCCAGAACCTAATGTGTTGTTTACAGATTTTGCAGATAGTGCTTTGATGTTTGAACTCCGTTTTTCATTAAAAAATAGCTTTATGGCAGCAGTACCACAAAGTGAAATTAGGTTTGAAATAGATAGGCTGTTTAGAGAACATGATATTAAAATTCCGTTTCCACAACGTGAAATTTATGTAAATAAAATATAATTTCGTTCATTTTGTAGATTGATTAAGGCTATTTTTTTTCAAAACTGATTTTTGTCATTTTAAAAAATAGGATTACTTCGTACCTTTAAGGTAGTATTAGTTTTAACCTATTAAATAAATAAAAAATGGCAGAAAATGTAATAATCAACAATGGAGAAGTAATTGTTAAATTCACGAAACCAGTAAAAGGAAAAGTATCTTTTGCAGAGTTAGGGTTAAAGTCGGAAGATTTAGTTTTTGAAGGCGGTTTTTTAAGGTTAGTGTTTGATTTAGAAAATATAGGTGAACATCATTATTTTCAAGTACCTACTTTAGAAGTGAGTTATCAAGAAAATATGGAAGAAACCCATTGGCAATGTGATTTTAACGGTGAAACGATATTAGATAAAAATGATAATCACGGTAATGCGACTATAATTTTATTGAATCGTAAAAAAATAGCAGCATTAGAGCATCATCATGAAAACAAATTAGTTGTACATGCTGAGTTTCCTAAAGGAGTACATTTAATTGCAGAAAAATCATACATTAATTTGTTTAAATAAAAGAATCAAAAAAGTCGCTATTAATAGCGACTTTTTAAGTTTATAATTGGACTGTATTTACAGAATATTTAATGTTTTCATACACTTTTTCATCATTTGATACGTACGTTCAATATCGTTATCTAAACCAATAGAAAACCGAATTAATCCATCACTTAATCCCATTATTACTTGTTCATCTTCAGGTATTTCTGAAGAGGTTGAGCTACCAGGAGCTGAAAATAATGTTTTATAAAATCCTAAACTTACGGCTAAATATCCTAAGTTTTTTTCTTGCATTAACTCCATTAAAGCATTCGCTTTATCAATTGACCCTACATCAATAGTAAGTATGCCTCCAAAACCATATTCAGGATTAATCATGTCTTTATATAAATTGTGTGAAGGGTGTGATGCTAAACCAGGGTATGCCGTTTTTAACCCATCTTCTTCAAATTTATGAGCTAAATAGGTAGCATTATAGCTGTGTTGTTTTATACGTAAATGTAAAGTACGTAAGTTTTTAAGTACGGATGCTGAACGTAAACTATCCATAGTAGCACCTAATAACATACTGGCACCATCAATAACACTTTTTAATGAATTTATAAATTCAGTAGTACCACAAACCACACCACCAACGGTGTCAGATGATCCATTAATAAATTTGGTTAAACTGTGTATGACTACATCGGCCCCTAATTTTGCTGGAGATACGGATAAAGGTGAAAAAGTATTATCTACAATTAATTTTAAATTATATTTTTTGGCTAATTTTACTAAACCTTCAATATCGGCAACTTCTAAAAGCGGATTACTAACCGTTTCACAAAAAATAATTTTTGTATTTTTAGTAATATTAGCTTCTACACTTGCTAAATCTGTAATATCTACAAAGGAGGTTTGAATGTTTAAGCGTGGTGTGAAATTCTTTAAAAAAGCATACGTACCTCCATAAATTGTTCTGCTTGAAACCACATGATCTCCAGCGCCACACAACTGTAAAATAACAGGGGTAATAGCTCCCATACCAGATGCAGCAACATTTGCAGTTTCAGTACCTTCCATGGCTGCTAGCGCTTCTGCTAAATGTAAATTACTGGGTGATGTGTGTCGGGAATATAAATAACACCCTTCCGCAGTACCTTCAAAGGTATCTGACATTGATTTTGCGGTTAAAAAAGTATAGGTTGATGAATCTGATATAGAAGGGTTCACACCTCCAAATTCTCCAAAATATTGTATGTCTTGTATTTCGTTTGCGGGATTAAATGCCATAATAGTTTTGTTTTAAAATAAGAGCCAAATGTAATTTGAATTAGAATATTTATCAATAGTTAGGGTGTTATTTAGATTTTTATTCTAAAAAGTATCAAATAAATAGTTTAATGTTATATTTTGTAGAATTATAGAATGTAATTACCAAAAAATAATCTGTTATGAAATTAGATGAAATCGATAAAAAATTAATCAATTTATTACAAGACAACTGTCGTTTAACCCATAAACAGTTGTCCGTAAAATTACACTTATCTACAACTGCTATTTTTGAACGTATTAAAAAATTAGAACGCAATCAATTAATAGATAGGTATGTGGCTATTGTTAATCGTAAAAAAATAGAAAAAGGGTTTATGGTATTATGTGAAATTAAATTGATGCAACATACCAAAAATTTTTTAACCAAATTTGAATTGTCAGTACAAGCATTAGCTGAGGTTACAGAGTGTTTGCATATTACGGGAGATTATGATTATTTACTAAAAATACATGTAAAGGATATGGAGGCATATAGAGATTTTATGGTAACAAAACTAACCACTTTGCCACATATAGGGAGTACGCACAGTAGTTTTGTGATTTCCGAAATTAAAAATGAAACGGCAATAGTTATTTAAGGTAGGGTAACCAATTTATTAACACTCCATGCTTCGGGTTTAGCGTTAAACATAGGTTTGGTAATACTCCAAATACCTTTAAATAAATTGGAATGGCGGTAGTTGTTTAACGCAGTTTCATCATCCCAATAGCTATAGGTAAACACTACGTTTTTAGCATCTTTTTGTTGATAGAGTTCTAAAAATTGACAACCTTTAAAATCCCTGATGTGTTGCTTTTGTTGTTCAAAGTTTGATAAAAATTCAACTATTTTATCTTCCTGTAAACTTAATTTAACAATACGTACTAACATTTTTTAGTTTTTAAATTCAATAAATATTCGATCTCTATACCCTAACCCTAAAAGAGAACTTGCTCCACCTTCATGTGATAAATCACTCTTATAAAGTGCAATTTCTAAGAGGTTATTAGAGTTGTATAACGCCATTTTTTCGCCATCTTTAATAACTCTATCTTTTTCAGGTATTTCAAAATTAATAATACTATTATAGGAGTTATGTATTTTTTTAAAAACAGCTCTTCTGGCAATAATTTGAAAATCCCTCTCATTACCAATATTTTTAATTAAAGTTTTACTAATGTTGGTAATAATATTTCCGTAGTGATCAATGTAAATAATAGAACCTATAATTTGAGTTTTATTGGCATTAATTACAGGAGCTATATTTTTAATTTCTTTCAATTTATCAAAAGGTTTTCCAATAACATCTAAATTCCCTCCACGTGCAATGTGGCAAGCTACTTTTGTAAAAACGGATTTGGTAGGGAAATTATCTTTAATATCTTGAAAAGCATTAATTTCAATAATCTTTTCAGGTAAAAAGGTATCCGTTAAAATAGATAAGATACCATTATTGGCACAAATAAAATATTGACCATTAAAAAGAATAACTAAATGTTCGTTTTCAATACTTACCTCGGCATTAACACCAATAATATGTATGGTTCCTTCAGGGAAATTTTGATAGGCATTTTTTATAATATATGCGGCTTGATGAATATTAAACGGGTCTATTTGATGTGAGATATCAACAATAGTAACATTTTTATTTTCACTAAAAATAGCACCTTTAAGTGAGCTAACATAGTGATCTTTAAGTCCGTAATCCGTAGTAAGTGTAATTATGGTCATTAAGTTGTTAATATTATTATTGAAGATAGATGACTTTTGATACTGTAAAGCTACAGAATTTTTAGTAAATTTAGACAACATAACTTTTAAAACTATAAACATTTGAATGAATTAATAGTAGAATTATCCGAAGTAGCTCCACAAGATTTTTTTGGACAAGAAAGAAGCACCATTGCCGCATTAAAAAAATATTTTCCGAAGTTAAAAATTGTAGCGAGAGGTAACAAAATTAAAGTATATGGAGAAGAAGACGTTTTAGATGAGTTTAATAAACGCATTACCATGTTAATTGCTCATTTTGCAAAATACAATAAAATAGATGAAAATATTATTGAGCGTGTATTAACTGCCGAAAGTAAAGAATCTATTGCAACGTCTGCTAAGGGAGATGCCGTAATTGTACATGGTATTGGAGGTAAAAAAATAAAAGCACAAACGGTAAACCAACGCAAATTAGTAGCATTGGCATATAAAAATGACATGGTTTTTGCAGTAGGGCCAGCTGGTACGGGTAAAACCTATACTAGTGTTGCTTTAGCAGTGCGTGCATTAAAAAATAAAGAAGTAAAGCGTATTATATTAACACGTCCTGCAGTAGAAGCAGGGGAAAGTTTAGGTTTTTTACCAGGAGATATGAAAGAAAAACTAGATCCCTATATGCAACCTTTATATGATGCTTTAAGAGATATGATACCTGCTGAAAAATTAGCTTCTCACATGGAAAAAGGAGTCATACAAATTGCACCTTTAGCGTTTATGAGAGGGCGTACTTTAGATAATGCGTATGTAATTTTAGATGAAGCACAAAACACTACACGTGCACAAATGAAAATGTTTTTAACCCGTATGGGTAAAAGCGCACGTTTTATCATAACAGGAGATCCTGGGCAAATTGATTTGCCAAAACGGACGGTTTCAGGGCTAAAAGAAGCGTTATTAGTTTTAAAAGGCGTAAAAGGTATTGGTTTTATTCATTTAGATGATAATGATGTCATACGTCATAAACTGGTTAAAAAAGTAATATTAGCCTATAAAGAAATTGAACAGCAAGAGTAGAAAGCAACGGGCAGTTTACAGTCACAGTAAGCAGTACTGTTAAACTTAATTGTTTTGTAATTGTAAACTGTAAAATTTTTTTTTTTCTATCATTTTCTTTGCAAGATTCAAGTCACAAATGCAACTTTTGGG
>CAZSQD010000075.1:0-10004 GCA_964608925.1 uncultured Kordia sp. | reverse complement strand
TTTTACAAATCTAATATTTTAGATTTGTTGCGTTAAGTTACTGAATGGAGCATTTTCGTTTTTTAATGTGTGGTAACGTTACAGTATGAGGGGTAATGGTTTAAAATGCTCTTACTTCGTGTTGTAAAAGTAGCACAATTTTTTGAACTTTTTCAATTCAAAAATAATATGGTAAAATTTTTCAAATTTTGCGGACTTCGTTTTGCAAAACTAACATTGAAGTTAGCAATTAGCCATTATTGCTTATACTGATTGTTGCCACCAGTTATTATTTTATCAATTTTATTATGTTCGGATATAATTTATCTATTTTTCCATTTTTAGTTTTAATAGCAAAATATATCGGTAATATTATATTCAAAGCGTAAAGTCCTATAAACACATAAAATAGAATTTCATAAGTTCCATAATGCATTATTTTAAACAATGCAAAAACCATTATCGAAATATACGTTAAGATTGACCAAACTATTTGAAAATTCAAAAGATTTGCTCCGATTTCTTTTAATCCAATTATTTTGTCTTTTTTGTTCATCCATAAGATCAGAGGAAGAATTATATTTCCAACTGGAATTGCTAAAAAGGCTATTACTGAAAGGTGAAATATAATCATATAACTATTGTCTGCTTGTTTTCCATAATCTAAAATATCTTCTACGTTTATGTCAAGAACATTACAAATTAAATTCAGAGTTTTTCCACGAGGTTCATTCTCGTTGTTTTCAATTCGTTGAATTGTTCTTAAATTTACTTTTGCAAATTCAGCCAACTCTTCTTGAGATAGTCCTTTTTTCTTTCTTACTTCTTTAATTTTTTTACCGATTTTGTTCATAATTAATTTTATTTTATTGTTTTGACAAAAGTACTTATGAAATTATCATTTTGATAACGGTTTATTTGCGGCATTTTTACGACATTTTTGTCAATCGGTTGATTTTGTGAGTTTTTTATTGGTGGCAACTTCTTTTTGATATGAGGTCGTTTCAATACTGAATAAATCGGTACGGGTTGTTGTTTATTGGTGTGTTAAGCGAAATTAGGTGAAAAAAATAACAAAGTCAAGTGTTTAAAAGGTTATTTTAATTTTGTACAATCCATGTTTATGGTAAACTTGATTTTAAAACAAATTTAATGTTTTTATTTTTAAAATAATTAGTCTGTGTTTTTGCGTTAGTGGTACAAGCGGCATCCTTTTTACGTCAGTTTGAGTGTCCCGTTTTTTTTCGGGATGCGAGATAAGTAAAAAGATATAGCGGGTAACACGACCCTTCCGAGAGTTTTTTACGATAGGGAAGGGGAACGCCCAAATGATTGTATTCTATATAAAAAAAATCCGAAACACTTTAAAGGTATTTCGGATTTAGAAATGGTATTTGTTATTGAAAACTTACTCAATATCGGATACTCTTAATGTATTTACCATGCCTTTTTTTACAATTGGCATTGCGGATAAGTTAATTAAATAATCTCCTTTTTTTACATACCCACGTTTGTGGCAAATTTTATTTACATCATCTACGGTGTCATCAGTACTCGTAAATTTATCATAATAAATACCTTTTACGCCCCATAATAGGCTTAAGCGAGATAAAATATTTTTATTTGAAGTGAAGGCTAAAATTAAGGCATTAGGTCTCCAAGCTGAAATTTGAAATGCGGTATACCCTGAATTGGTTAGGGTGCAAATTGCTTTTGCATCAATTTCATTAGCCATGTGTGCAGCATGATAACATACTGATTTGGTAATGTAACGATCGGTTTTAATGTGCGGTGCAATTTGAGGTACGGTAATTAAAGGTGAATTTTCTACACTTTTAATTATTTTGGTCATGGTTTCAATAACTTCTACAGGGTACTTACCTACAGAGGTTTCACCAGATAGCATAACAGCATCTGCTCCATCCATAATAGAGTTGGCAACATCATTTACCTCAGCACGAGTGGGAGTTAAACTATCAATCATAGTTTCCATCATTTGTGTGGCAATAATTACGGGTATTCTTGCTTTTTTAGCACACAGTACTAACTCTTTTTGTACAATTGGCACTTCTTCAGCAGGGATTTCTACTCCTAAATCACCACGAGCAACCATTATAGCATCACAATTTTGAACAATTTCTTGAATATTTTCAACCCCTTCTGGTTTTTCTATTTTGGCTACAATTGGTATTTTATGTGCGGAATATTTGGTAACCATATCTTGCAACAATTTTAAATCGGCGGCATGACGTACAAATGAAAGTGCCAACCAATCCACTTCTTGTTTAATTGCAAATTCAGCATCGGCAATATCTTTTACCGTTAATGCTGGTAATGAAATGGCTGTATTGGGTAGGTTTACTCCTTTTTTAGAGCGTAAAGGACCTCCTTGAATAACAAGTGCTTCTACTTCGTTTTTTTTATTGGTTTTGGTTACTTTAAAAATTAATTTACCGTCATCTAATAAAATACGTTCTCCTACTTTTACATCTCTCGGAAATTTTTCATAGTTCATGTACACGCGCTCCGCACTACCATCAAATGGTTTTCCTGTGCAAAATTTGATAAGATCTCCTTTTGATACCACTACATCTAACTTCATAACACCTACACGTAATTTAGGACCTTGTAAATCTCCTAAAATGGCTACGTTGTATTTGTGTTTTTCGTTAAGTTTTCTAATAATTTTTATGCGTTCTTTTACGTCCTCATAATCAGCATGAGAAAAGTTAATACGAAAAACATTTACTCCTGCTAAGATCATTTTATGAATTACTTCTTCAGAAGAACTTGCGGGACCTAATGTGGCAACAATTTTAGTTTTTTTTAAGAGTGGCATTTAATGAAAAATTAAGTTATTTTTAGATTTTAATTGATTAGCATTAATTACAAAAGCGGTTATTACTCCAGGTATTTTGCTAATTTTTGATATTATATTGTTGTTATGTTGGCAGTTTTCTATTTTTAAAAAACAGTCAATATTTTTATGTTCGGGTATTAAATAGGTTCTAATGCGGGTTGTTTCTGGCTCAAAAATAAGCGTGTCAGTAGTATTATTTGTAACAATACGTTCACCGGTATTGCTTACTAAATTCCAAATACTTTGTTGCTGTTCATTTTCATACTCAAACAGCTCAAAACTATCAATATCTTGTTTGTATTTTAAATGTAACTTTAAATTCCGATTTAAAAAATAGGCTACCCGATACAAATCTAAGGTAGTGTGAATGGCAAATAGCTCAAAATTATCTTCTAAGAAGTCATCTAAAACTAATTTGTGTACAGTTCCCATAAATTTTTGCAAGTTGTAAAAGTAAGCATTATCTATTTTAAAACAATGTTAATTGGGCTGAAACATTATTTACCCAAATAACTCGGTAACTACATCTTCAATTTTGGCAACTAAAATAAGTTCTACTTTTGTGTTTTTAAGTCCAATTTTATTGTGTTTGGAAATCATTATTTTATGAAATCCTAGTTTTTCAGCTTCTGCAATACGCTGGTCAATTTTATTTACAGGTCTAATTTCTCCTGAAAGTCCAACTTCTCCTGCAAAAGCGTAATTTTTTTCAACAACAATATCTTCATTACTTGATAAAATAGCGGCTACAACTGCTAAATCTATTGCAGGGTCGTCTACACTCATACCTCCAGTAATATTTAAAAAGACATCTTTTGCGCCTAAACGGAAACCTGCTCTTTTTTCTAAAACGGCTAACAACATGTTTAGTCTTTTAGCATTATAACCTGTTGCACTACGTTGTGGTGTACCATAAACTGCGGTACTTACTAGTGCTTGTATTTCAATTAATAATGGGCGCAAGCCTTCCAAACTTACTGCAATTGCGTTACCACTTAAAGGGGATGTATTTTTTGAAATTAATATTTCTGATGGGTTAAGTACTTCTCGTAACCCGCTACTTTGCATTTCATAAATTCCAATTTCATGGGTAGAGCCGTATCTGTTTTTTAAGGAACGTAAAATACGATACACATGATTACGGTCGCCTTCAAATTGCAAAACGGTATCTACCATGTGTTCTAAAATCTTAGGTCCTGCAATGGCACCATCTTTAGTAATGTGCCCTATTAAAATTACAGGTGTTCCTGTTTCTTTAGCAAATTTAATGAGTTCTGATGTGGTTTCACGTATTTGTGAAATACTCCCTGCGGATGATTCTACATAATCCGTATGTAGGGTTTGTATGGAATCAATAACCACAATATCAGGTTGAATATCTTCAATTTGCTTAAAGATGTTTTGTGTTTTAGTTTCTGTTAAAATATAACATAAATCGGAATTTGGTGTAATGCGCTGTGCGCGCATTTTTATTTGTTGTGCACTTTCTTCTCCAGAAACATATAAAGTTTTAAAGGGTAGCTGTAAGGCTATTTGTAATAATAAGGTTGATTTTCCAATACCAGGTTCACCACCTAATAAGGTTAAAGACCCAGGTACAATACCGCCTCCTAAAACCCTATTAAACTCATTGTTTAGGGTTTTTAATCGTGCTTCTTGTGTGGTTTCAATGTCTGATATTTTTATTGGTTTTGCAGTTCTAACTTTTGCAGTTTTGTCTGACTTCCAAGTTTTTTTATCTTCTTTTTGAATAATTTCTTCTGCAATAGTATTCCACTCTTTGCAGGTATTGCATTGCCCTTGCCATTTAGAGTAGGATGCTCCACAATTTTGACAATAATAAGTTGTTTTTACTTTTGCCATATTTTATTTGTAACCAAAGTCCGCTTTAATTTTTTCGGCGTATTCTAACATTTTGTCTTTTGTTAACTTACCTATTTCTTCCATAGCATAAGCTGACATGTAAGCTTTCATTGCTTTTTTAGGTTCGGCATCTTCTGAGTTTTCATAAAATTGTGCTTTGTAATATTGGCTTAGCATTGTATCAGGGTACTCTTGTCTTGCTAATTTACTCAACAACTCAAAAGTTTCCCATTCTTCATTTTTTCTTAAAGCGGATTCTGCAGCATTAAAATCGTTTAAACGAATGCGTTTTTCAATTCCGTATAAAGTTTTAATATCAGCATATTTTTTTACTAAATAATCATAAGCTGTGCCGTCCGCATAGGTTAATACTTTTTCTTTATATTCTTTACGGTCAATAGGTTTAAATGTTTTGTAAATAGATTCTATTGCTTCTGGTATAGCATGACTAACCAATTCATAATGTGTTTTTCCTTTGTAAAAATTGTAGCTATAATGGAAAAGAGAATCATTTACGACTTCTAACTTTTTATTTAAAGCTACAATTTTTGCTTTACTTTTTTTTCGATCAAATTCAGATGTGGCTAACGAGTAAAATACATTTTCAGTTAGTCCACCTTCTTGACTTAATCTTTCGGTTAAGTATTTTTCAATATTAGTTGATAACTTAGGGCTTAATGAAATGTAGTTTCTGAAAAATGGTTTTTGTTGTAATAAGTAAAAATTAATATAATTTGCTGATTCTCCATGACCTACAATAGTACGGTGTGCAATGGTTCGGTAATTATTATCAATAAAATTAAACAATTCATAAGTCACGAAATTCATGAATGTTTCCCCAAATTCTGTTGGTAAGCCACTTATTTCATCTAAGAAAAAATCATCCATTTTTTTACCGTATTGGTTAAGTCCAATAACTATTGATTCTGGGATTTCATCCCAATACGAATAAAAATCAACACTACCTGCAACGGGTTCAAACAAATAATCGCCGTCTAAAACTATTATTACTGGGTAGGCTTTGTCAGTATTTGCAGCATAATTACGAGGCAACTGCACCTTTATTTGACGTTTTTCGCCATTCGCATCGCGTATTTCGGTGTAAGATACTTGTGCTATTGATGTGATGCTAAAGCAAAGTAATGCGAGTAATAAAAATATTTTTTTCATGAGATGTAAATTTGAATGGTTAATTGTAAATTTTAAAACGACAATATAGTCATTATTTTTTGTTGTTAAAAATAGGTAGGTAAAAGAAAGAAAATGTTCCCGCTACAAGGGTTAATAGTGTTTGTGACCCCCAAATAATCCAACCTACAGCTAAGCCACTTTGTGTACTTACCTTAAAAAGAGATAGCGTTTCTTGTATTACTAACGGAAAACTACCTAAGCCTCCATTTGTAGTAGCAATGGTAAAAGATCCTGTTACAAAGGATACTATTGCGGCGCTAAAGGAAATGTTTTGGGTTTCGGGAATTGTAAAAAAGATAACATAAAACATAAATAAATACATCACCCAAATAAAAATAGTATGGGCTATAAATGCCCACTTTTTTTTCATGGTAATAATACTTAATACGCCATCTTTTAAACCTAAAAGGAATGTTTTTATTTTTAAAACGAATTTATTTTTAGGATTTTTAAAAATACGATATGCAACATAAAGAATTATTAAAAAGAAACTCGAAAAAGCAAATAAAGCAAAAATATTGGTTACTATTTTGTTTTTAAAAAGGGTAAATACCTGCTCAAAAATAGTTAGTATTAAATCGTATTGTAGTACTAATGCAGTAGCAATGAATACTAATGACATAATTACATCCGCAATACGTTCCGCAACAATAGTACCGAATGCTTTTTCAAAAGGTACGTTTTCATAAGTGGTTAGTGTAGTTGCGCGGAGTACTTCGCCAGATCTTGGAATACCCAAATTTGCAAAATAGGCAATCATTACTGCCATAAACCGATTTAAAAATTTTGGTTTATATCCTAATGCTTCTAAAGTAAAACCCCAGCGGTAAGCTCTTGATAAGTGACTTAAAAGTCCTAAAAAAATAGAAACGCCTACCCAAAAATAGTTTGCTTCTCTAATATATCTCACTACGTCTTCCCGTTCTTGTGGAGTCGTATTTTTATAGGTTATCCAAATTAAAAAAGCACCAAAAAGTATCGGGATGATAATTTTCAATGCTTTTATGATTTGTTTTTTGTTCAACAAAATTAGTTTAATAAGTTATTTGCCTCATTCGGGAATACTAATGAAGGCTTAAAGGTTTTGGCTTCCTCAATATCCATCATGGCGTACGTAATTAAAATTAAAACATCTCCTTGTGCTACTTTACGTGCAGCAGCACCATTTAATGTAATTTCTCCTGAGTTTCGAGGGCCTGGTATTGCATAGGTTTCTAAGCGTTCACCGTTATTATTGTTTACAATTTGAACTTTTTCTCCTTGTACAATGTTTGCAGCATCCATTAAATTTTCATCAATGGTTATGCTTCCTATATAATTTAAATCAGCACCCGTTACTTTAACTCGGTGGATTTTTGATTTTACTACGTGTATTAACATGGGGCAAAGGTATTAATTTAAAGCGATATTATCTATTAATCTTACATTATCAATAAAAGCAGCAATAAATATTCTATATTTTTTAGTTGATGATTTTCGTTTTACGGATTTTAGGGTTGTAGTTTCAGCAATAGTAACATATTCTAAATTAAAATGTTTGTTTTTTGCAAATTGATTTCCAACCCATTCCTCTGTTTTTCTTGCACTTTTTGTGCCAAACTTTTCTTTTGCTACTAATAATGTTTTATAAATAAAAGCGCCTTCTTTTTTAGAGGGTACTGATAAGCGTTCATTTCTTGAGCTCATAGCTAACCCAGATGCTTCTCGGTGTATTTTACAGCCTACTATATTAACACCTAATTTGTATTTTGATACTAATTTTTTTACAATTTGTAATTGTTGAAAATCTTTTTCGCCAAAATAAGCATTAGTGGGTTTTAACAAAGTAAAAAAGAAATCTAAAATAGTACCTACACCATCAAAATGCCCGTCTCTAAATTTCCCTTCCATTTGAAACTCTAAACCATCAAAAGAATAGTGTTTTGATTTAATGGTGTTTCCGTAAACTTCTTTAGCATTTGGAGCAAAAATAATTGCATTTTTACTTAAAGTTGAAATTAATTTCGCGTCATTATCTAAAGTTCGAGGGTATTTTTCTAAATCTTTAGCATTATCAAACTGCGTAGGATTTACAAAAACACTTACTATAAGTAGTTCATTTTCTGCAATTGCACGTTTCATTAAAGTTAGGTGACCTTCATGTAAAGCCCCCATTGTAGGTACAAAGCCTATTTTTTTATGCGCTAATTTTTGAGTATTGATGAACTCAGTAATTTCTTGTTTGGTATTAAAAATAGTCATTTTAATAAAATTTATTGTAACGCAAACATAATACATTACTGTTAATTTGCATAATTTTTGTAATTTTGCAAAGTTTTAAATCAATTTAAAACAAATAAATGGGCTTGAAATACGTTTATTTTATAATTCAGAAAGTAGAAATCACATGAAAGATAAGAGAGTTTTATATATATCATCTGAAGTAGTGCCTTATTTACCAGAAACGGAAATATCGTCAACTGCATTTCAAGTAGCAAGAATGACTAATGGTGCTGGAGGGCAAACACGTATATTTATGCCTCGTTTTGGTAACATTAATGAAAGAAGGCATCAGTTGCATGAGGTAATTAGATTGTCAGGAATGAACATGGTTATTAATGACTTGGATATGCCTCTTATTATTAAAGTAGCTTCTATACCTAAAGAGCGTATGCAGGTTTATTTTATTGATAATGAAGATTATTTTAAAAGAAAAGCAACTTTTACAGATGAAGATGGTAATTTGTTTAAAGATAATGATGAGCGTGCTATATTTTTTGCAAAAGGGGTTATTGAAACCGTAAAAAAATTAAATTGGGCACCAGATATTATTCATATTCACGGTTGGTTGGCAGCGTTAATACCAGTGTATTTAAAAAATTATTTTAAAGACGAACCTTTGTTTTTAGATAGTAAAGTAATTACTTCAGTATATGCTGAGGGTTTTGAAGGTGAATTAAGTACTGATTTAGTTAATAAAATTAAATTTGATGAAATTGATGGAGCAGCATTGGAAGTTATAGAGAAATCAACACATCAAAACTTAATGAAATTAGCTGCGGCAAATTCTGATGGTATTGTAATTGCTTCTGAAGATGTTAATAGTGAGTTAATTTCATATATAGATGGATTAGAAACTCCTACTTTGCACTACAAATCTCCAGACGAAATAGAAAGTGCATATACTACTTTTTATAAAGATTTGATTGGGGAAGATGAAGAAGAATAATTTAAAAAAAATGAACATGAAAAAAGCAGTTGCTTTATTAAGTATGAGTCTGATTTTAATTTCTTGTGATAAAGATTTTAATAATATTGGCGCTAATTTGGTTGGAGAAAATCACTTTGAAATCAATACAATAGAAACCACAACCGTTGCAACAGAAAACTTTAAATTAGAGGGTGTTCATCCAGTACAAACAGATAATTTACCATATGCTGTTTTAGGATATTACAATGACCCAGTTTACGGGAATACTACAGCAAACGTATTGTCACAAGTGGAGTTGAGTGAGTACGGAAAGGATTTTGGGACAAACCCAGTTATTACTAAAGTTATTTTTTCAATGCCATATTATAGCAGAAAAATTTCAACAAATAGTGATGGTGTAGGCACATATGAGTTAGATTCTGTTTACGGTAATGAGGAAGTAAAGTTATCATTATATAAGTCAGATTATTTTTTAAATGATTTTGATCCAAGCACTAATTTTGAGGAACGTCAAAAATATTATTCTAATGACGATCCTTTATTTGCAGCGCATAGTTTTGGAAATCCAGCAAATTTAATTTTTGAAGAAACTAATTTGGTAATAACAAATCAAGAGAAAGAAGTAAAATATTTTGATGACAATAATGTTGAGAAAGTAAAGGAGCGTTTATCACCAAGGTTAATGGATAGTTTAAGTATTAATCCAACAGATTTTAATTGGTTGATAGATACGGCAAATACAACAGCAATATCGTCAAGAAGTGAATTTAAAAATTTCTATAGAGGTGTTTATTTTAAAACAGAATTAGTTTCAGGTGATGGTACTTTTTTTGGCATTGATTTGACTCAAGCAGAAATTGAAGTGAAATATGAATATGATGATCCAGATGGTGGAATTGATCCATTAGAGGGTAGTATAAA
>CAZSQD010000074.1:0-10025 GCA_964608925.1 uncultured Kordia sp. | reverse complement strand
GGAATGACAGGTATTAGTTATAAAAATGTACAAGTTTACAACCCAAATGATAATAACCCAGATCCTTGTAACCAAGCCCCTTGGCGTTTAAAGACATATCCAAATCCAATAAAAAAAGGTTCACTGACAGTCGTCAGTAAACCTGATCCTGGTTTTCCTTGTGACGAAAGAGTATCTGAAAAAAGAGTACTAAATAGTGTTGAAATATATAACTTTTATGGAGTTTTAGTTTATAAGGGTAACTTTAAAGCAAATGAATTTACAATTGAAGGTTTAAAATTAAAATCAGGTCATTATGCTTTACACGTAACTTCATCAAACGAGGAAACTATACGTAAATTAATTACAGTAAAATAAAAACTTCATTACAAATTAAGTTTCTAAAAAAATAGCCATTAAGTGTGTTGCGTAAGTAAACTACTTAATGGCTTAATTTGACATAAAACAATTATTAAGGCTACTACAGCTATAGTAAGAGTAGTTTTAAAAAGACATATTATAAAGTTAAATTGGCATTACTCCTAAAAAATTTAAACTCATTCATAAAATTAGAGAGCAATGTAGAAACAGCATATTTTTTAATATCAGCAATTAAAATAGTATTTGGTATTGCTTGATCAGTTTCTAAAATCCAAAAAGTAGTATAAATATGTTGGTGTGATAGTTTATGTACAATTGGTTTTTCATTATATTTTGAAAGGGTGTTTTTCTGTGGAAATAAATTTAAGGCTTTAATACCTGTAGAAGCTTCTTTACCATCAATACATGCGCTACTTTCTATTAACGGAAATTCATATAAATTTTTCCAAATACCATTTTGCGTCCTTTTTTGAAGTACGGTTTTATCGCCTTGAATAAGCGGAATAATATAATTGAAGTATCTATTTTTAATTTTAATTTTTTTATCCTTTTTGGGGAGTATGTCCACCTTTTTTAATTGTAGGGCCACACATTTATCATTAAAAACACAAATAGTACAATCAGGGTTTTTGGGTTTACATTGGTTAGCACCAAACTCCATTATAGCTTGGTTGTGTGTTGCAGGATCTTTTAAATTGAGTAATTTTTTAGAGAGTAAACTAAATTCTTTTTTCCCAGCAGTACTATTTATAGGTGTTTCAACACCAAAAAACCGAGCTAAAAACCGAAAAACATTACCATCTAAAACGGCTTTTTGTTCGTTATAACAAAAAGAAGAAATTGCGCTAGCAGTATAATCTCCTACCCCTTTAAGTTGTAATAAATCATCATAATTATCAGGAAAAGCCCCATTTAAATCATAGGTTACATATTTGGCAGAAGCATGTAGGTTTCTGGCACGAGAATAATACCCTAACCCTTGCCATAACTTTAAAACTTCATCTTCATGGGCATTTGCTAAATGTTGTACCGTAGGAAAATGTTGTACAAATTTTTCATAGTACGGCAACCCTTGAGCAACTCGTGTTTGTTGTAAAATAATTTCCGACAACCAAATATGATACGGGTTTTTGGTACTTCGCCACGGCAAACTACGTTTATTTATTTGGTACCAATTAATTAATTTTGCTTGTATATTTTTCATTGCGGGGCGATAGCCCATCCCAATAATTATCGGGAGGTTTAATTTTTCGATATTTTACATCGAAGGTTAATAAATTAAAGATCAATACCTCATACCCTTGGGTTGAGGAGGTTTTATAATTGGAGCTAAAATATCTGAAATATTTGCTAAAAAAGTGCTTTTTAGTTAAAAATTTACAAAAAAATAAAAAAGAAACGTATTTTTACCAATTCAGGTATACTAAACTGATTAAAAATCAGTTATCAGAACGATTAAAATAAGATTTCAATTTTGAAAAAACACATACTTCAAATATTAGCAATTAGTTTTGTGGCAGCAACTATTTTTAGTTGTTCTCGCAAAAAGGATAAATTTTTGAATAGAAAATTTCATTCCACAACTACCAAATACAATGTTTTGTATAACGGTAATTTAGCTTTTGAAAAAGGAAAAGAAGCTTTAATAGAATCATTTCAGGATAATTATTGGCAAATTTTACCAGTAGAACGCATGGAAGTTTCTGAGGATATTTTTTTACCAGGAGCAACCAAAAATCAAAATTTTAAAACTGCGGAAGAAAAAGCTGTAAAAGCCATTCAAAAACATGGGATGAATATTGGCGGACGCGAAAAAAACCCACAAACTGATGAGGCGTATTTATTATTAGGGAAAGCACGTTATTTTGACCAACGCTTTATACCTGCTTTAGAAGCCTTTAATTATATTTTATACAAACACCCTACAAGTGACAAAATTAACCACGCTAAAATTTGGCGTGAAAAGGTAAATATTCGTTTAGAAAATGAAGAAGTTGCTATTGAAAACCTAAAACGCTTACTTAAATTAGAGAAATTAAGTGATCAAGACGTTTCTGATGCCAATGCAATGTTAGCACAAGCATATGTAAATTTAAAACACCTAGACAGTGCAATTGCACACATAAAAACAGCAGTAAGTCATACTAAAAACAAAGAAATTAGAGGGCGTTTAGGTATTATAAAGGGGCAAATTTACAATCGTTTAAATTATAAAGACAGTGCAAATATTGCTTTTGATGAGGTAGTAAAAATGAAACGCAAAACTTTATGGGCATACCATGTAAATGCACAGGTATTAAAGGCACGTAACTTTGATTTTGAAAAAGGAAATAAATTAGAATATTCAGAATACTTAACAAAATTAGCTGAAAATAGAGAAAATAGACCATTTTTAGATCAAATTTATAATTTGCAAGCGGTATATAACCAAGCGCAAAACCATGACTCGCTTGCTGAAGTTTTTTATAACAAATCCATCAAAAAAGATGCAAATAATAATTACTTACAATCTTTAAATTACAGCGCATTAGCAGCATATCGTTTTGACGCCGCACAATACAAACAAGCAGGAGCTTATTATGACAGTACACTTACTAAACTAAAAAAGAACAGTAAGAAATTTCGTTTCTTTAAGAAAAAAAGAGAAAATTTAGAAGATGTAATTACGTATGAGGAAGTAGCAAAACGTAATGATAGTATTTTAAAAGTATTGAACTATACTGATGATGAACGCATCACCTATTTTGAAAAATATATTAGTGAGTTAAAAGCAAAGGAAGCAACCGAATTAGCACTAAAAACAGAAAATTTAGTAGCCAATAACAATACGTTTTCACCATTTGCAGTCAAAGGAGGAAAGCAAAGTACAAGTTCTACTTTTTATTTTTATAACCCAACCACAGTAGCTTATGGAAAGCAAGAGTTCAGAAAATTATGGGGAGCGCGTGTTTTAGAAGATAATTGGCGCCGACAAGATAAAAAAACAGTAATAGAATTTGGTGAAGAGGAAGAAGATGAAACCACCACCAATGAAACGCAGGAAAAAACAGAAGACAAATACACGGTTGATTTTTATGTAAATCAGTTGCCAACTTCCCCAAAAGCAAAAGATAGCATTGCTAAAAAAAGAAACTTTGCCTACTATCAATTGGGATTAATTTATCAGCAAAAATTTAAAGAATATCCGTTAGCAGCAAAACGATTAGAGACGTTATTAAATTTTAAACCTAATGAGCGGTTAGTATTGCCTACAAAATATCAATTGCATAAAATATATGGTAAAATGGGCAACACAGTAAAACAAAACCGTGTTAAGCAACAAATAATAACAGATTACCCCAACTCAAGGTATGCCGAAATTTTACAAAACCCAGAAGCAACCCTATCTTTTTCTGAAGGTAGTCCGGAAGTGATATATAATAAATTGTATAAACAATTTGAAGCAGGAAACTACGCAACAGTATTATCAAGTTTAGAAAAATATGTTATTCAGTTTGATGGAGAAGAAATGATACCTAAATATGAATTGTTAAAAGCAGTAGTTTTAGGTAAAATGAAAGGGTTTACAGCGTATAAAAAAGCAATTAATTACGTAGCGTTAAGCTACCCGAACACCGCAGAGGGTAAAAGTGCACAAAAACTAATAACCACGACAATACCAGTATTAGAAAAACAAAAATTTTCTAATAAAGATGAAGGTAAAAGACATAAGTTAATTTATATTTTTAATAATGATAAAAAAGGAGCTTCAGTTTTGGTTAAAAACATTCAAGAAGCATTAAAAAATACGTATAAAGATTATTTAAAAGTATCTTCAGATTATTATACGGAGCAGCAAAATTTTGTAGTAGTACATGGGTTTATAACACCAGAAACAGCAAAAATGTTTCAATTGTTTTTACAAGAAAATGCACATAAATACAAACCAGTATCTACTTTTGTAATTGCTTCATCAAACAACTACAAAATTATTCAAATACATAAAAAATTAAAAGCATATCAAACCACCTCAAAAAAATAACTAATTATGTTTTCAGATAATAAAAAAAATAAGGTAGCAACATCAGCAAATCAACAACAAAATAGGATTGTAGACGGATCTAAAATTACAGGGAATATTGTTTCTGAAGGTGGTTTTAGAATTGATGGAGAAATCATTGGAGAAATTACCACAAAAGGAAAAGTTGTAATTGGAACAAAAGGAAAAGTGGAAGGTACATTAACGTGTGCAAATGCTGATATTGAAGGAAAATTTATCGGTAAATTAAATGTACAAGGTATTTTATCATTAAAAGCAACTGCAATTATTGAAGGAGAAGTAGCTATTAACAAACTTGCGGTAGAACCTGGAGCAATATTTAACGCTACTTGTACTATGGGTAGTGCGGTAAAACAACTAAAACGTGAAGAAAAAACCGCTTAATAAATATGTCCGATTTACAGGGATAGCCTTTCAAATGGGCGGAACCATCTATTTAGGAAGCTTACTTGGTAAGTGGTTAGATGGTAAATACCCAAATGATATGGAATTGTACACTAAAATATGCACGTTATTTGCAGTTTTTGGAGCTATGTACTCTGTAATTAGGCAAGTAATAAAACTCACCAATCAAGATGATTAAACGAATTTTTAGCTATGTGGCAATTGTTGCAATAGCCTTTATAGTGGTGTTTTTCACCCATCAATATGTGTTAGAAAGTAAAAATTTAACACTTTCCTACTCTTTATTAAAAATGTATTTATTTCATGCTATTGCTTCGGTAATAGTATATTGTACAATAGAATTGGTTGCAGAAAAACTACCCAGTCAAGCAGGTTATGCGTTTTTGGCGGCAGTATTTTTAAAAATAGGATTCTTTATACTCCTGTTTAGTGCTGTAATTTTCCCAGAAGTAAGCTTACCTAAATTTCAACGTCTTTCATTGATTATTCCATTATTTTTATTTTTAATTATAGAAGCTATATCTGCCTCTAAGTTGTTGAATGCTAAGTTGTATTAACATTATTTAAGTTAAAAACACTGCTTTTTTATGCGTTACACAAAAAACAACTAAAAAGGTTTGTGTTGTAGAATTATTATGTACCTTTGCACCGAAATTTTGAGAGCATAAATTTACCTTTAGTATAAAATTATGATGATAGCAAAAAACTCTATCAAGTTAGCCACAACACTTTTAATAGCGTTGTTTACCGTAGCAACATTCGCACAACATGATGACCATCATGAAACTGCGCATGACACACATAGTACCGTAGGTAACCCTATTGATACTAAAGAAGAAATTAAGGCATATAGTATGCATCACTTAAAGGATTCTCATGACTTTACGTTCTATACCGATGCTGAAACGGGGGAACACAAAGGGTTTTCTTTACCAATAATTGTTTGGACAAGCAAGGGTTTACGTACGTTTATGTCTTCTGCATTCCATCATAATGATGACGGACATGTAATTGTTAATAAAAATGGTGTAAACTTAACAAAAATACACAGTAAAATTTACGAATTAGATGCAAATGCAAACGCGGTAGCTTTTGATGATGATCACCACACAACGAACGCACATAAAGTGTTAGATTTTTCTATCACCAAAACGGTAGTAGGGATGTTGTTAGCATGTTTCTTATTGTTATTAGGATTCACATCTTTAGCTAGAGGGTATAAAAAAGGAGCAGTACCAACAGGTTTTGCAAGAGTTTTAGAGCCGTTAGTAATATATGTACGTGATGATATTGCACGCCCGAATATTGGAGAAAAGAAATACAGAAAATATATGGGATTCCTATTAACGGTATTCTTTTTTATCTGGATTTTAAATTTATTAGGATTAACACCATTAGGATTTAACGTAACAGGTAACATTGCAGTAACGGTTTGTTTAGCATTGTTTACCTTTTTTATTGTACAATTTAGTGGTAATAAGGACTATTGGAAACATATTTTCTGGATGCCAGGGGTGCCAGTGTTAATGAAAATAGCATTAATACCAATTGAAGTATTAGGTATGTTAACAAAACCATTCTCCTTATTAATCCGTTTGTTTGCAAATATTACAGCGGGTCACGCAGTAGTAATGGGGTTAATTGCAGTTGCATATACCGCAAAAGAATCATTAGGAGTTGTTGGAGGATTTGGAGTTTCCTTTTTCTTAACGTTATTTATTTCTGTAATTGAAATATTAGTAGCGTTTTTACAAGCGTTTATTTTCACCATGTTATCCTAATTATTTATTGGGATGGCAGTTGCAGAGCATGATGAACACTAAATTCCTTTAAAAAAAAGGAACCTCATTTTAATTGTAGATTAAGTTCTTCAGTAAAAAATGAAATCACTTCTGAAAAGAAGTAATAAAAAATCCTTGAAAAAGGTGAGTCTTCTTAAAAAGGAAGATGCTAAAAAAGTATAAATTTGTTTAATAAATAAAAATCAATAGTATGTACAATTTAATTGGAGCTGGATTAATCGTAATCGGTGGTGGAATCGGACTTGGTCAAATAGGTGGAAAAGCAATGGAAGGAATTGCTAGACAACCTGAAGCGGCTGGAAAAATTCAAACTGCGATGATTATTATTGGAGCATTATTAGAAGGTTTAGCTTTCGGTGCTTTGATCTTAGGAAAATAATCCAAAGAAAACAAAAAACACAACTCCTGTAACGGTTGGTTACAGGAAGTGTTTTTTTAAATTTCTCTATACTAGAGAAGTATTGATTACAAAAGTCGTAGTGAAACAATTAACTACGATTTAAACAAAAAAAATAAAATTTAAAGTTTCATAATATGGAAATGTTATATAATGATTTTTCGTTAGGGTTGTTCATCATGCAAGCCATAATTTTATTAGTGTTAATTTTATTAATGCGTAAATTTGCTTGGAAACCTATTTTAGATGCTTTAGATAGTAGAGAAAATGGTATTAAAGATGCATTACAATCAGCAGAAAATGCAAAATTAGAAATGCAAAATCTAAATGCTGATAACGAAAAGTTAATAAAAGAAGCAAGAGCGGAACGTGAAACGATGCTTAAAGAAGCACGTGAAATGAAAGATCAAATTGTAGCTACAGCAAAAGAGGAAGCTCAAGAGCAAGCAAACAACATGATAACGCAAGCTAAAGAAACAATTAATAGTGAAAAAAATGCTGCCATGGCAGAATTAAAAAATACTGTTTCTGGTTTAGCTATTGAAATTGCTGAAAAAGTAGTACAACAAGAACTTTCTGACAAAAACAAGCAATTGGAATTGGTAGAAAAGGCATTAGCTGAAGTTACTTTAAACTAAACAAAAAATGGCAAATAGTAGAGCAGCAATACGTTACGCAACCGCAATTTTAGATCTTGCAAAAGAACAAAATATTGCAGAAGTTATCAATGCAGATATGCAAATGATTACTAGTGCCGTAGCGGAAAGTAAAGAATTAAAAATGCTATTGCAAAGTCCAATTGTAAAAAAGGATACTAAGACAGCAACGTTAAAAGAAATTTTTGCAACAGCAAACCCACTAACCTTAAAATTAGTTGATGTACTATCAGCAAATAAAAGATTAGCTATTTTTGCAACTACTGCAACGGAATATACCACTCTTTTTGATGCCGCAAACGGATTTCAAAAAGCAGTAGTAACCACAGCAGTTCCTTTAACAGAAACTATGAGTGCTAAAGTTTTAGCTAAAGTTAAAGAGTTAACAGGTAAAGAAGCAATAATTGAAAACAAAGTTGATGAGCGCATTTTAGGTGGTTTCATTTTACGCGTTGGAGATTTACAATATAATGCGAGTATCGCAAATAAATTTAACAATTTAAAGAGAACTTTTTCTCAAAATTAAATCAATAAAAATGGCTGGAGTAAAACCTGCTGAAGTATCAGCAATTATCAAAAAGCAATTATCTGGTTTTGAAGCATCTGCTTCTTTAGACGAGGTAGGAACAGTATTAACAATAGGTGATGGTATTGCACGTGTATTCGGGTTAGCTAACGCACAATATGGTGAGTTGGTAGAATTTGATGGCGGATTAGAAGGTATCGTATTAAACTTAGAAGAAGATAACGTAGGTGTTGTACTTTTAGGAGCTTCTACATCTATAGCAGAAGGATCAACAGTAAAAAGAACACAGCGTATTGCTTCTATTCAAGCAGGTGAAGGTGTTGTTGGACGTGTTGTAAATACATTAGGACAACCAATTGATGGTAAAGGACCAATTGAAGGGGAAACTTTTCAAATGCCTTTAGAGCGTAAAGCACCAGGGGTAATTTATAGAGAGCCAGTAACGGAACCAATGCAAACAGGTATTAAAGCAATTGATGCAATGATACCAGTAGGTAGAGGACAACGTGAGTTGGTAATTGGAGATAGACAAACAGGTAAAACTACCGTTTGTATTGATACCATTTTAAATCAAAAAGAATTTTATGATGCTGGAGAGCCAGTTTATTGTATCTATGTTGCCATAGGACAAAAAGCTTCTACAGTAGCAGGAATTGCAAAAACATTAGAAGAAAAAGGAGCATTAGCATATACTACAATTGTAGCAGCTAACGCATCTGATCCAGCAGCAATGCAAGTATATGCACCGTTTACAGGAGCTGCAATTGGAGAATATTTTAGAGATACTGGTCGTCCAGCTTTAATTATTTATGACGATTTATCTAAACAAGCAGTAGCATACCGTGAGGTTTCTTTATTATTAAGAAGACCACCGGGACGTGAAGCATACCCTGGAGATGTATTTTTCTTACACTCGCGTTTATTAGAGCGTGCAGCAAAAGTAATTAATGATGATGCTATTGCAGGAGAAATGAATGATTTACCAGCTTCTTTAAAAGGAAAAGTAAAAGGTGGAGGTTCATTAACAGCATTGCCAATTATTGAAACACAAGCAGGAGATGTATCAGCATATATACCAACCAATGTAATTTCTATTACAGATGGTCAAATATTTTTAGATGGTGATTTATTTAACTCTGGTGTACGTCCAGCAATTAACGTAGGTATTTCGGTATCTCGTGTTGGTGGTAATGCACAAATTAAATCAATGAAAAAAGTATCGGGTACTTTAAAATTAGATCAAGCACAGTTTAGAGAGCTAGAAGCTTTTGCTAAGTTTGGTTCTGATTTAGATGCCGCTACTTTAAGTGTAATTAATAAAGGTAGACGTAACGTTGAAATTTTAAAGCAAAATGAAAACGATCCATTTACAGTAGAAGATCAAGTTGCAATTATTTATGCAGGATCTAAAAATTTATTAAAGAACGTTCCTGTAAAAAAAGTAAAAGAATTTCAAAGAGATTATCTTCAGTTTTTAAATGCAAAGCATAGAGATACTTTAGATATGTTAAAGAAAGGTAAATTAACAGATGAAGTTATTGATGTGTTAACATCAGTAGCAGCAGATTTATCGGCGAAATACTAAAAAAATCCCCTCTCATTCTCCCCAAAGGGGAGAGGATGGGTAATTATATCATTTAATACAAACAAGTCTTTTCCCTCGGAAAGGATTTAGGATAGAAAAATGGCAAACTTAAAAGAAATACGGAATAGAATAACATCAATTGGTTCAACAATGCAAATAACCAGTGCTATGAAAATGGTATCGGCTGCAAAGTTAAAGAAAGCACAAGATGCTATTACAGCAATGCGTCCGTACGCAAATAAATTAACCGAGTTA
>CAZSQD010000073.1:0-10298 GCA_964608925.1 uncultured Kordia sp. | reverse complement strand
ATGCCGATAGTAATTGGGGGGTAGGTTTTGGTTATACGGTAAGCTATTTTATACCATTTTATAAAAAATAATTCTTTTGAAAAAACACGATAAACATACTAGCAATCGTGAATCTGCTTTATCAGAAAATAAAGGAGTTTCAGCTCCAAATTCAATAAACCCAAAAGCGTTTATTAAAAAAGTTGAAATTTCAATAGCAACATATATTTCGGAAATTAGAAAAGGTAATCGGGTATATTTAAGTAAAGCTATTACATTAATTGAAAGTACAAATCCTAAACATCAGCAAAAAGCAAATGCAATAATAAAGCAATGTTTAGCTTTTTCTAAAAAAGAAACCATACGTATTGGTATTACAGGAGTTCCAGGAGTAGGGAAAAGTACTTTTATAGAAACGTTCGGAACCTATTTAACCCGTATTGATAAAAAAGTAGCAGTTTTAGCAGTAGATCCTAGTAGTAGCGTAACTAAAGGAAGTATTTTAGGAGATAAAACACGTATGGAAAACTTGGTACGTAATGAAAATGCATTCATACGCCCCAGTCCGTCAGGTAACTCATTAGGTGGTGTAGCACGTAAAACACGTGAAACTATTATGTTATGTGAAGCAGCAGGTTTTGATGTGGTAATTATTGAAACTGTTGGTGTAGGGCAAAGTGAAACCGTAGTACACTCTATGGTTGATTTTTTTTTATTGCTAAAATTAGCAGGTGCAGGTGACCAATTACAGGGCATAAAACGAGGTATTATTGAAATGGCAGATGCTATAGTAATCAATAAGGCAGATGGTGATAATATTAGGCAAACCAAATTGGCTAAAATTGAGTTTAAGCGAGCATTACAAATGTATCCGCATGCCGATAATGGTTGGATACCCAAAGTAACGACTTGCAGTGCTTTGAAAAATAAAAATATTGAAAACGTTTGGAAAATTATTGAGGATTATATTGTATTGACTCAAGAAAACACTTTTTTTGATAAAAGAAGAGCAACACAAAATAAACATTGGCTATTACAAACAATAGAAGATCAATTAAAAGTAAATTTTTATAGCAAACCTAAAATTGCAAAACAATTACTAATACTCACCCAAAAAGTTGAAATAGGAAGTATATCACCATTTGATGCGGCAGCGGAATTATTAAATTTATAATTTAGTATAGTTTTAGTGTACGGGTTATCGTTCTACTATTTAATACCAGCGTTTCTTTTTTTGCTTTGCACTGTCAGATTTTCTTCCTTTTTTATGTTTACTACCACCAGATTTTTTAACGTGTTTTATTGGTTTTACTTTCGGGTCTAATGGATATGGATGATTTTCTTCAACACTAATATGTTTATGTATTAATTTTTGAATGGCTATTACATAGTTTTTTTCGCCTGCATCACAAAAAGAATAACTGCTACCTGTAGCACCAGCTCTACCAGTACGTCCAATACGATGTACGTAAGTTTCGGGAACACTTGGTAAATCAAAATTTATAACCGCATCAATATCATGAATATCAATACCACGAGAGGCAACATCCGTAGCAATAAAAATATTTGCTTCCCCTTTTTTAAAATCATTTAAAGCTTCTTGACGCATACTCTGACTCTTGTCACCATGAATACTAACAGCGTTGTATCCGTTTTTAAGTAAGGTTTGCTCTAGCTTATCAACACCGTATTTGGTACGTCTAAAAATAATAATTTTACCTTTTATTGTGCTGCGTAATAAGTGTAGGCACAACTCATTTTTATCTTTTTTAGGTACAAAATATAATACCTGACTTACGCCTTTTGCGCCAGATTGTGTACCACTAACTTCAATGCGCTTAGGGTTATTTAAAATGCCATTTGCTAATTGTTCAACTTTATACGGTATGGTTGCTGAAAATAATAAAGTTTGTTTGGTAGAAGGGCATAGACGTTCAATTTTTTTAACATCATCAATAAAACCCATGTCCAACATTAAATCGGCTTCATCTAAAACAAAAGTTTCTACATAATCTAAATTAATAACATCTTGTTTGTGCAAATCCAATAACCTACCAGGGGTTGCAATTAAAATATCAACTCCCTTTTTTAGTATTTCTTTTTGTGGGTCCATAGCTGTACCACCAAAAACAAGTGTAGAAGTTAACATAGTGTGTGTACTATACATTTTAAAATTTTCTTCAATTTGTATGGCTAATTCACGTGTTGGACTGATAATTAAAGCTCTAATTTTTTTTCCTTTTTTACCAGAATCTTGCTTGTCATACAACTGTTGTAAAATTGGTAAGGCGAAAGCAGCTGTTTTACCAGTACCTGTTTGTGCGGACGCTATGAGGTCTTTTTTATTTAAAATTACAGGTATCGCCAATTCTTGAATGGGAGTAGGGTTGTCATACCCTTTTTCGGCAATGGCTCTTAATATTGGACGGTTTAGCTGTAATTGTTTAAAATTCATAGTTTTGTATTGAATCGCGGGGCGATAGCCTAAATGGATTTAATTCCCCGATGTTTACATTGAAAGTAATAAAATGAAGCTTAATACTTCATGTACGGAAATTTATTTTGTAAAATTAAAGGTTTTTAATGAATATTGCGATTTATTAATTAAAAAAGAACAGTAATACGTTTCGTTAGTGATAGCAGCGGCATCCTTTTTTTACTTGTAAATAAGCGCCTTTACGAACGGAGTGAAGTAATCTCTAATAATTGGGAGATTGCCACAGAAAATAAAAAAAGGTTTTCTTCGCAAAGGCTAAAAAAAGATATAGCGGATAGCACGCCTCCTTGAGGAACGCCCAAAATAAGATTAAACGGCTGTCTTTTCAACTATCGTCATGCAGTTTTAATACACATTGACTTCAGGGGTAATCATAATCCCATATTTTTCAAAAACGGTATTTTGTATGAGCATAGCTAAATCCCAAATTTCTTGTCCTGTAGCATTACCGTAATTTACAAGTACTAGTGCTTGGTTTTTATGTACGCCAGCATCATCAAAACGTTTGCCTTTAAAACCTGCTTGGTCAATTAACCAACCTGCGGGTATTTTAACTTCAGTATCCGAAATTACATAGTTGGGAGCATCAGGGAATTTTGAAATAAAAGTATCAAAAGCTTTTTTAGATATAATAGGATTTTTAAAAAAACTACCACTGTTTCCTAATACTTTAGGGTCGGGTAATTTTGCGTTTCTGATGGCAATTATGGCATTGCTAACTTGTTTAATGTTTGGAGTTTTAATCTTCTTTTTTGCCAACTCATCTTCAATATCTCCGTATGATACAGAAATAGTATGATTGTGTTTGGTTAATTTAAAAGTAACAGAAGTAATGATAAACTGTTCTTTTAATTCATTTTTAAATACGGAGTTTCGGTATCCAAATTGGCAATCTTCTTTGGTGAAAATTTTTACTTTTTGAGTCGCAATTTCTAAAGCGGTACAATTCACAAAATTGTCTTTTAATTCTTTACCATAGGCGCCAATATTTTGTATAGGTGCAGTACCTACATTACCTGGTATGAGTGACATGTTTTCCAATCCGCCAAAACCACGTTGTACGCACCAAATTACAAAGTCGTGCCAATTTTCACCTGCTTGAGCGGTTACCCAAATAAAATCACCATCTTCTTTAATAATTTCTTTGCCCTTAATATTTACATGAATAACTAATTTATCAGTAATATTTTGGGTTAATAACATGTTACTACCACCGCCTATTAAAAAATAATTTTTGAGTGGTAAATCTAAAATATGTTTTAAACTAAATATTGATGTGGCTTCCACAAAATTGGTAGCTTTTACATCAATACCAAACGTATTGTATTTTTTAAGGGATATGTTGTGTTGTACACGCATAGTTTTAGTTGTCTGATTGAGCGCACCCAATAGCTATTGGGTTGAAATCTAATTCGCGTTTTTTTAATTATTATAAACCTGTAATGCTTCTTTTAATATTTCAACTGATTTGATTAAGCTTTCTTTGTTTAATACATAAGCAATACGTATTTGATTTAATCCAACACCAGGAGTAGAATAAAATCCAGCAGCAGGAGCAACCATAATGGTTTCACCGTTTAAATTAAAATCTTCTAATAACCATTGTGCAAAAGCATCCGCACTTTTTACAGGAAGCTCAACAATACAATAAAAAGCCCCTTTTGGAGTGGCTACTTTTACTTGGTCAACCTTTTTTAATTCAGCAATTAAAATATCTCTACGCCCTACATATTCTTCAATAACTTCATCAAAATAACTTTGTGGTGTATCTAAAGCCGCTTCACTTGCAATTTGTGCGTATGTTGGTGGGCTCAAACGCGCTTGAGCAAATTTTAGAGCTGTAGCAATAAAATCTTTATTTTTTGAAACAATACAACCAATACGTGCGCCACACATACTGTATCGTTTGGAAACCGAATCAATAATAATAGCGTGTTCATCCAAACCACTTTCCGCTAAAACCGAATAATGTTTAGCGCCATCATAGGTAAACTCACGGTATACTTCATCAGCAATTAAAAACAAATCGTGCTTTTTTACAATTTCCGCTAACTTTTTAATTTCTTCTTTACTATACAAATAACCTGTTGGATTACCTGGGTTACAAATTAAAATAGCTTTTGTTTTTGGAGTAATTAATTTTTCAAACTCTTCAATTGCAGGTAAAGCAAAACCATCATCAATGCTTGACATTACAGGAACAACCTTTACTCCAGAAGCGGTTGAAAAACCGTTGTAATTGGCATAAAAGGGTTCCGGAATAATAACTTCATCATCCACATCCATAATACTACCAAAGGTAAATAATAGCGCTTCACTGCCACCTGTGGTTACAATAATATCATGGCAATTTACAGTTACATCATGTTGTTTATAATAGTGTGCAATTTTTGTGCGGTACTCCTCAGAACCTTCTGATCGAGAATATGCAACCGTAGTTAAGGTGTTGTTTTTAACAGCATCTAAAGCTACTTGTGGAGTTTTAATATCGGGTTGCCCAATATTTAAATGATATACTTTTGTGCCTCTTTTTTTTGCATCTTCTGCAAAGGGTACCAATTTGCGTATTGGTGATTGTGGCATTGCTATTCCTTTTTTTGAAATTTGTGGCATTGTGTTTATTTTTAATCGCGGGGCGATAGCCCAATGAGTTTAATTATATAATGATCTACATCTAATTTTAATATATTGAAAATAATTTTATAGATGGCGCTACTTTAATGACATTTTCTGTGTACAAAATTACATAATTATTCCTTTTTAATCCTGATTTTTTGCGTGTTAAATTTTGTTAAATGAACTGATTTTTAAACAATATTGATTATTTTTAGAAGTAATACCAATTTAACATTCTAATGTCGCAATGAAATCGTTTAATTTTCATCCTAATTTTCGTTAAAATATTGAGCCATAGCAAAGGCTATGTTTAAATATTTTTCCTTAATATAATAAAAATAATTTCAATTCATTTGTACGATATTAAAAAAATTAAATTGGTATAAATACCTAATAAATTGAAAAAGAAACTTTCCTATATACTAATTATGGTGTGTTGCGTGTTGTTTAAAAGCAGCTATTCGCAATCTAATTTTACTTTTTCTTCGGATAAAAATCATGATAAAATTAAATTTGAATTGGTTAATAATTTAATTGTTGTACCTGTAAAATTAAACGGGAAAAAACTCTTTTTTTTATTAGATACAGGCGTAAGGGAAACCATTATTTTTAATGTAGCTAAAGTGGACTCATTACAATTAAATAAAGCGAGTATTATAAAAGTAAAAGGAGTAAATAATGAATCGTTATCTTGTATAAAATCCGAAGAAAATACACTCAATATTGGTAATTTAAAAAGCATAGATCAAGTAGTATATGTTGCTTTTAATCAAACTGAAAATTTATCGGCATATTTAGGTACTGAAATTCATGGAATATTGGGGTATCATTTTTTTAAGAATTTTGTAGTATCAGTTTCTTATGTACGGCAAACGTTAAAAATATTTCCCAAAAATACATTTAAAAAAAAATGGAAACGCTATCAACAACTGCCATTAGTTTTAAAAAAAGGAAAACCATATATAGATGCAAATATTAATAATAAAACGACTCATTTATTGTTAGATACGGGTATGAGTGATAGTTTATGGTTGTTTGATGATAACAATTGTGAAGAATATGGGTTTTATGAAGATTCTTTAGGGTTTACACTTTCCGGAAGAATAGAAGGGAAACGAAGTAAAATAAAACAATTTAAATTAAAAAATAGTGAATTTAAAGACGTAAAAGTTGCATATCCAAACCAAGAAACATTGCCGCTTGAGCTAAAAAATAAAACCTATAGATATGGAATTGTAGGTGGTGAAATTTTAAAACGATTTACGGTAGTATTAGACTATTCAAATAAAAAAATGTTTATAAAAACCAACCAATGGGCTAACGATTCATTTTATTATAATAGAGCAGGTATTTCATTAAGGCAAGACGGTGATGCTGTTGAGCGAAACAAAAACAATCCACTATTAAAAGAATTGGAAAGTAAAAATATTATTTCTTTTGTAGATTTAACCTATTTATTAACCCCAGAATTTATAATAGATCATGTACGTAAAAATTCTCCTGCCGATAAAATAGGACTACAAAAAGAAGATGTTATTATTGCTGTAAACGGTAAGAAAGCATATCATTACAATTTGAAAACAATTAATGCTTTGTTTTATAATGAAGAGCAAAAAAAACTAAAAATCACCGTACAACGTGGTACATTAGTACTTGATAAAGAGTTGTATTTAAAATCACCTTTGGTAAAAAAATGAGTTATAATTACTGCTTGTTTTGTTTCTTAAAGTCTTTATATGTATACCCTTTAGGGGCTTTTATACTCCCTTTAATTTTTAGGTAATAGATGCCGTTTTTAGCATTGGTAGCGTTTGATGTCACAGTTATAGTTTTACGTATAAAACCAGGGCGTTTGGTATCATATTTAACACTAATAACCCCTTTTTCTCCAGGAGCAATAGCGCCTTCGGGTTTAGTAGGTACAGTACACCCACAAGTAGATTTTACGTTGGTAATTACCAAAGGAGCATCTCCTGTATTTGTAAACACAAAAACACGTACGCCGTCACTACCATATTCAATTTTACCATAATCAACAGTGGTGCGTTTAAACTCTATTTTAGCACCTTTTTGAGCAAAACCACTTAAACTAAGTAGTATAAAGCAAATTAAAGTAAGTGATTTTTTCATTTTTGGAGAATTTTATGTTTTCAAATATAGTAAAAAAAGAGCTGTTTTAAGGTAAATATATTCAGAATAAATTACCGCTACACCAAGCACTTAGGAATAACCCTTTTGGGCTATCGCCCCACGATTAAAAAAAGTAAAAACAATTTTTATATCATTAGGGAATCCTTACTTTTGTCAATTATTATACAAATATCAGACCAAAAATGAGCAAATCAACAACATATAACGCACAAGAAGTAGAGGATAAGTGGTATAGCTACTGGATGAAAAATAATTATTTTCATTCCACTCCAGATGAAAGAGAGCCGTATACCATTGTAATTCCGCCACCAAATGTAACAGGAATTTTGCACATGGGGCATATGTTAAATAATACCATACAAGATGTATTAATACGTAGAGCGCGTTTACAAGGTAAAAATGCGTGTTGGGTACCAGGTACGGATCATGCCTCAATTGCTACTGAAGCTAAAGTTGTAGCACGTTTAAAAGAACAAGGTATTGATAAAAATGATTTGTCTCGAGATGAATTTTTAAAACATGCTTGGGATTGGACTAACGAATACGGAGGTGTAATTTTAGAACAATTAAAAAAATTAGGATGTAGTTGTGATTGGGAACGTACTAAGTTTACGTTAGATGATGATATGTCCGAAGCTGTAATTAAAACCTTTGTTGATTTGCATAATAAAGGATTAATTTATAGAGGTTACCGTATGGTAAACTGGGATCCAGAAGCAAAAACAACCCTTTCAGATGAAGAAGTAGAGCATGTTGAACAAAATGGCAAACTATATTATATTAGCTATAAAATTGAAGGCTCTGAGGATACGTTAACCGTAGCAACTACAAGACCAGAAACTATTTTAGGAGATACCGCAATATGTATAAACCCTAATGATCCTCGTTTTACACATTTAAAAGGTAAAAAAGCAATTGTACCTATTTGCAACCGTGTTATTCCTATTATTGAAGATGAATATGTTGATTTAGAGTTTGGTACAGGATGTTTAAAAGTTACGCCTGCACATGACATGAATGATAAAGCATTAGGAGATAAGCACAACTTAGAAGTAATTGACATTTTTAATGAAGATGCGACCATGAATAGCTTTGGGATGCATTATGAAGGGAAAGATCGTTTTGTAGTACGTGATGAAATTGCAGTAGAATTAAAAGCATTAGGTTGTTTACCAAAAGTAGAAAATCATTTAAATAAAGTAGGCGTTTCCGAACGAACAAAAGCCGTTATAGAACCCCGTTTATCAGATCAATGGTTCTTGAAAATGGACGAAATGGTAAAACCTGCTTTGGATGCCGTTTTAAAGGATGGTGAAATTAAATTATACCCTAAAAAAATAGAAAATACTTACCGTCATTGGTTAGAAAATATTAGAGATTGGAACGTGTCACGCCAATTATGGTGGGGACAACAAATACCAGCATATTATTATGGTGATGCAAAAACTGACTTTGTAGTAGCAGCTACAAAAGAAGAAGCATTGAAGTTAGCACAAGAAAAAACAGTTGATAATTCGCTATCAGCATCTAATTTACGTCAAGATAGTGATGTATTGGATACTTGGTTTTCTTCTTGGTTATGGCCAATATCAGTTTTTGATGGAATTAGAAATCCTGATAATGAAGATTTTAAATATTACTATCCTACAAATGATTTAGTAACGGGTCCAGATATTATCTTTTTCTGGGTAGCACGTATGATTTTTGCTGGGTATGAATTTAAAAATGAAAAACCTTTTGAAAATGTATATTTTACAGGTATTGTACGTGATCAACAAGGACGTAAAATGTCAAAATCATTAGGTAATTCACCTGATGCTTTAAAATTAATAGAAGATTATAGTGCGGATGCCGTACGTGCAGGAATGATGTTATTGAGTTCAGGAGCAGGTACTGACTTGTTGTTTGACGAAAGTAAATTACAACAAGGGAAAGCCTTTAGTAATAAAATAGTAAATGCTTACCGTTTGGTAAGTGGATGGGAAGTTAGTGATGTTATAGCACAACCCCAATCAAGCAAAATTGCTTTGGAATGGTATGAAAATAAATTTCAAAGTGCTTTAGCAGAAATGAATGATCATTTTGATAAATATCGTTTGTCAGATGCGTTAATGACTACCTATAAATTAATTTGGGACGATTTCTGTTCCTGGTTATTAGAAATGGTAAAACCAGGATATCAACAACCTATTGATAAAGTTACCTTTGATGCAATTATTGTAGCATTTGAAAACAATATGAAAGTGTTGCACCCGTTTATGCCTTTTTTAACAGAAGAAATTTGGCATCAAATAGCAGATAGAACGGAAGATGAAGCGTTAATAGTTTCAAAAAATCCAGAAACAAAAACAGTAGATGTAACAATTTTGGAAGATTTTGAAATTGCTTCAGGCGTGATATCTGGGATTAGAACGATTAGAAAAGATAAAAATATTTCCTTTAAAGATACTATTGAATTGTTTGTGGTAAACAATGAAAAATCAGCAACTCGCTTTGATAGTGTTATTACAAAAATGGGGAATTTGAGTAATTTAAGTTATGTAACCGAAAAAGTAGAAGGAGCGTTGAGTTTTAGAGTAAACTCAAACGAATACTTTATACCTATGGTAGGCGCAATTGATGTAGAGGCGGAAATTGAAAAATTAACAGAAGAGTTAAACTATACACAAGGTTTCTTAAAATCAGTACAAAAGAAACTTTCTAATGAACGTTTTGTAAACAATGCACCAGCGCAAGTAATTACTAGTGAACGTAAAAAAGAAGCTGATGCTTTAGCTAAAATTGAAACCATACAAGAAAGTTTAAAAGGTTTACAATAGTAGCAAAATCAAAATAAGAAGATTAAGTAAATAAAAGGGACTATTATTAATAGTTCCTTTTATTATGCTCCAGTTTATGCATAAAAAAAAGTCTTGTTAAATAATAACAAGACTTTTTTACCCCAAAAAACTTACTTAATAAAACTTATATTACTATAAGCTCTGTACAAAGATATAAAACATGCAAGATTCAAGTCACAAATGCAACTTTTGGGTTAAACAATAATTTATTCATT
>CAZSQD010000072.1:0-10311 GCA_964608925.1 uncultured Kordia sp. | reverse complement strand
AAATAAGCTTAAAAGAAACAATTTAATTGTGCATTTTGAATTTTAATTGGTATTACTTAACACTTTTTGCGTTAGCACGTAAACGGATTATCCTTTTTATACGATTATGTTGTGTTTTATTGTATTTAAAAAGCGCCCTCAGCAGCTCTTTTAAATAGCTATAAAACCACATAATTATTAAAAAGATAGGAGTTGTAGTGCGTTAAAACGCCCAAAATATTTATAAAAACTACATAAAGCTACCATTTTATAATAACACTACCCCAAGTAAAACCACTACCAAAAGCCGCTAATACTACGGTATCGTTTTCTTTTATCTTACCTTCTTCCCACGCTTCGGTTAACGCTATTATTATAGATGCAGCGGTAGTATTACCGTATTTTTGAATGTTGTTAAAAACCTGATTATCCGTTAAATTAAATTTACGTTGTATAAATTGTGCGATGCGAAAATTGGCCTGATGTGGTATTAATAAATCAATATCTTCCTTTTGTAAATTATTTTTTTCTAACCCTTCCATTATGACTTCTGAAAAACGTACCACTGCATTTTTAAACACAAATTGCCCATTCATGTATGGGTAATAACTGGTGTCATTAGGATCGTTATCTTTTAAAATATCATCTATCCAGCGGTCACCCATACCCAAAGCGGTTAATGCTAACTCTTTTGCGTGTTCGCCTTGTGAATGCAGGTGTGTGGATAAAATTCCTTTTGCATTATTTTCTTCTCTTGTTAAAATTGCCGCACCTGCTCCATCTCCAAAAATTACGGATATACCTCTTCCTCTTGTGGTTTTATCTAATCCTTTTGATTGCAACTCAGAACCTATTACCAATATGTTTTTATACATACCTGTTTTTATAAATTGATCGGCTACAGAAATGGCATATACAAAACCAGAACATTGGCTACGAACATCTAAAGCGCCAACGGTTTTAATATCCAATGCGTGTTGCACCTCCACTCCTGGTCCTGGAAAATAATAATCAGGACTTAAGGTTGCAAATACTATAAAATCAATTTCATTTTTATCAATACCTGCACGCTCAATAGCAATTTTAGCCGCTTTTACACCCATTGTAGTCGTGGTGTTTCCGTCACCTTCTTTTACCCACCTACGTTCTTTTATACCTGTGCGTTCTGTAATCCACGCATCATTAGTATCCATTAATTTAGATAAGTCTTGATTAGTGACTACATTTTCTGGCACATATTTACCTAAACCTATTATTTTTGAATTGTACATATTTTATTTTTCCTTATTAAGCATAGCTAATTTACGCTTTTTTGCATAAAAAAACTCCTAAAGAAAAAATCTTTAGGAGTTTTAAATATATTATTTTAGTCAATGCTTTAGAAAATCTCTCTTCCTGAAAAGTGAAAAGCACCTTCTTTTGCTGCACTTGCATCACTATCAGAACCGTGTACTGCATTTTCTCCAATAGAAGTTGCAAACATTTTACGAATAGTACCTTCTGCTGCATCTGCTGGATTAGTAGCACCAATTAAGGTTCTGAAATCTTCAACTGCGTTCTCTTTTTCTAAAATTGCAGCTACAATTGGTCCGCGAGTCATAAACTCAACTAACTCTCCAAAAAATGGGCGCTCACTGTGTTCTCCATAAAAAATCTCTGCATCACGCTTAGATAATTGTGTTAATTTCATTGCTACAACTTTGAAACCTGCTGTATTAATTTTTGCTATAATAGCTCCGATGTGTCCGTTTTCAACAGCATCTGGCTTTATCATGGTAAATGTTCTATTTGTTGCCATTTTGTTTTTTTATTAAATTTTGTGCAAAAGTAAGATTTTTAGTTACAATTACAAGTTAAATTACTAATAAACTTGATATACAGAAGAACGATACGTGTAAATTTCAGATAAAAACACTTGGTTGTCCAAATCAGCATACTATTGCTCCGCTATCAAATAAAAAAGAGCAGTATAAACTGCTCTTTTTAAAATTATAAGTTGTGGTTTTACATTTTAGTACGCACTAAACGCATCCCGTAAAACTCATGAGTACTACCTGGTAAGGTTGCTACTTTATTAGATATTTGTAAAAAAGATTGTTTACTATCCCATAAACCTCCTTTTACAATACGTTTTTCACCACGTATTGGACCTCTTGCATTTGGATCACTTACCATTTCTAGCCAATCATATCACATACTTGCGCAAAAGAGAATACATAATTATTTATGATTTTTTTATCGGGCACAAATGTATATTATCTTCTTAGTTTACAAGGTATTTTTTGTTTTTTTCGACAAGGTCTAATATTACTCGATAAACTACATTCTCAAAAAAAATGGTGCTTCCCATAAATAAATAACCTAATCCTTAATGCAACGTACACAATAGCCGTTCGACTTATAGTCGAAGTAGCGACCGGAACCAGCATGAGTGTAATTCAGGTAGCGGTAGTAGGATTTAATACTATTTATTTCTGTACTACTCCACCAGAAGCCGTTGTTGCCAAAAAAGTAGAACGTGCCATTGTAACTGCCACGGTAGCCACTCGGTAGAGCTGTAAAACCACTGATATTGGTTGCTGGGTTTGGGCTATTCCAATGTGTGGTACCTGTTTCTTTCATTTTACCACCTGCTATGCTTGTGCCACCCAAAAAAGTAGTTAATGTTGCCCACTCAGCATCGGTAGGCAAATGCCAACCGTCTGGGCAAACACCTTGCCCGCCTTCACTGTTGGTTGCACTATTATCTCTTGTCCAATTATCACCAATGGCAGCAGCATAAGTATATAAAGCACCGTAATCTGGGTAGGCAATATCAATATTGCCATCATTATTGCTGTCTCCGTAAAAACTATAGGCATCATCGGTGTTATCATCTCCTAATGCTCCCCAAGTTGCATCTTTATCAATATAAGGTATAGGATCACCGTTTGGGTATTTACTCACTTTAAGGTCAGCTGCCATCCAACATTGTCCATCAATATCAACTGTTGAGTAAGTGTTGCCGTCTATATCGGTTATTGTATCTCCACATGTAAATGCCGGTATAATGCCTCCCATACAATCAGACCAAATTGTACCGTTATAATAACGCATACATTGTTTACTTTTATCATAAATCATTAAACCTGCAACAGGTGTGTTTATAGTAGCAACATTGGCTACTCGTGGCGGTAAAAAACCTTTGCTTGTAGATACTACATCTAATACCGCACTAGGGTCTGGCGTAGTAGTGCCAATGCCTACTTGGGCATTTATTTTTATAGTTAATAGAATAAGTGTTAATAGAATAAGTGTGTGTTTTTCCATAATGTTTTATATTTGTCGCATTAAGCTACTGAATGCTGCAAAATTAGCTACTGTTATTTTTATTGATATTTTTTTATCTAAATGCGTAATTATTTTTTATTTTATGATTTTTTTTAAAATCGGGTACAAAGATACACTATTTTTTTTATTCACAAGCTATTATCTTTTTTTCGATAAACTGCATTTTTTACCCTATATATATATATATATATATATATATATTCACAAACTATGCCATCTTTTTATTTGTAATGTTTATCTTCGCATTAATTATGAAAGCAAACGAAATACAACAAACAAAAGAAGCCTTACAAAACGCTAAAAACATTGTAATTACCTGTCATAAAGGGCCAGATGGTGATGCTATTGGCTCTACTATGGCTTTGTGTCTATACCTAAAAAAAACAGGTAAAAATGCACAAGTAATTGTACCCAATGATTTTCCTGAGTTTCTAAAATGGATGCCGGATACAGCAGATATTTTAATTTATGATGAAAATATTGCAGAAAGCAATACCTTAATACAACAAGCTGATTTAATTTTTTCTTTAGATTATAATGCGCTACACCGCACAGGAATGATGCAAGATGCTTTACGAGAAGCATCAGCAAATTTTATTATGATTGACCACCACCAGCAGCCAGATGATTATGCTATTGTAACGTATTCCGACACCTCAATTTGCTCTACCTGCCAAATGGTATATCATTTTATTGATTATTTAGGTGATGCACCGTTAATTGATAGCGATATTGCACAATGTATTTACACAGGTATTATGACAGATACGGGTTCTTTTCGTTTTCGTTCTACCACAAGTACCACTCATCGAGTTATTGCAAACTTAATAGATACTGGAATTGACAATGCAAAAATACACCAAAATGTATATGATAGTAATTCTTATAATCGTTTACAATTATTAGGTTTATCATTAACAAATTTAAAAGTAATACCAGAACTCAATACAGCATACATTACTTTGTCTGCTAAAGAACAACATAAATTTAATGCTCAAAAAGGAGATACAGAAGGTGTTGTTAATTACGCTTTATCTTTAAAAGGAGTAAAATTAGCTGCTATTTTTAAAGAAGATGCGCATGAAAAACTAATTAAAATGTCATTTCGTTCAAAAGGAAACTTTTCGGTTAACGACTTAGCTCGAACTCATTTTAACGGTGGCGGACACATAAATGCTGCTGGTGCAGTAAGCAACTTATCTTTTAAAGATACCGTTGCTAAATTTATTAGTATATTGCCAAACTACAAAAACGACTTGAGCTAATGCGTTACTTTTATCTTATTATATGTACACTTATTATTTTTGCTTGCAAGGAACCACAAGCAAGAAAGCCAGTTTCTGTAAAATCAGGAATTTCTTTAAAAACATCTGCGGAGCGTACTAAAAAACGTTTAGCAGCAGAAAGCGAAGCCATACAATACTATATAAAAAAGGATAGCACACAACAATACCTTAATTCTAATCATGGGTTTTGGTTTACCTATCTTAAAAAAAAAGCAGTGGATAGTATTACGCCTAAATATGGTAATAAAGTACAGTTTACGTATAGTATTCAAAATTTAAAAAATGACACCCTATATAATAGGACTCAAATTGGCACAAAAACGCATTATATTCGTCAAGAAAATATTATGGAAGGTTTGCGTCAAGGTTTAATATTGATGAAAGCTAACGAAGAAATTAAATTTATTTTCCCTTCGCAAATTGCGTATGGCTATAAAGGTGATTTAAATAAAATTAACCCCAATACCCCAATAATTTGCAACATGATGTTGCTCAACATTGAAACAAAAACAGAAAACAAATAAAATAAAAATTATGAAACTACTATTATTATCCTTATTTTTTGCAGCATCTGCCTGTAATGATCAATACCCTGATTTAGAAGATGGAATATATGCTGAAATGACAACCAATAAAGGTGTTATTATGTGTCAATTAGAATTTGAAAAAACGCCTATTACTGTAGCTAATTTTATTGCTTTAGCAGAAGGAACCAATACATTGGTTGATGAAAAACACAAAGGAAAAAAATTCTATGATGGTTTAAAATTTCATAGAGTAATTGCTGATTTCATGATTCAAGGTGGTTGCCCTTTAGGTACAGGAACAGGAGATCCTGGTTATAAATTTTTTGATGAATTTGACCCAAGCCTAAAACATACGGGACCTGGTATTTTATCAATGGCAAATTCAGGACCAAAAACTAACGGTTCTCAATTTTTTATTACCCATAAAGCCACACCTTGGTTAGACAACAAGCATACTATTTTTGGACACGTTATTGGTGACGGACAAAAAATTGTAGATTCAATTGCAAAAGATGATGTATTACAAACTGTAAAAATTATTAGAAAAGGTAGCGCTGCCAAAAAATTTGATGCCGCTAAAATTTTCAATGATCATTTAGAAATAGCAAAAAAAGCTACTGCCAAAAAAGAAGCCAAAACAGCTGTAGTTAAAGCAGCAACTTTAGCTTATTTTAATACATACAAACCAAATGCTAAAAAATTAGACTCTGGTATTGAAATGGCTTACGTAATTAAAGGTGAAGGTGGAAAACCAGAAATTGGTAGTAAAGTATTGGTAAACTATGCAGGTTATTTTGCTGATGGGGGCTTGTTTGATTCAAACATAAAAGAAGTAACTCAAAAATACGGCACTTTTGATCATAGAAGAGATGATGGTGGTGGCTACAAAGCTATCCCTATGGATTATAGCCCAGAAGCACGATTAATACAAGGTTTTAGAGAAGGTTTATTACAAATGAATACTGGTGATAAAATTTTAGTATTTATCCCATCTCATTTAGGATACGGAGAAAGAGGTTCTGGCCCAATACCTCCAAACTCTGATTTAGTTTTTGAATTAGAAATTGTAGCTCCTACAGATCATAAATAAGAAAACGTTTATAAATACAAAATGCCCCAATTTTCATTGGGGCATTTTTTTATGATAATATCTTAAAATTATTTTACTGGTGTAGCTTTCAACACTTCTAAAAAGAATTCCCAATATTTTTTTGTAGATGATATTTGTGCTCTTTCATCAGGAGAGTGTGCTCCTCTAATGTTTGGCCCAAAAGAAATCATTTCCATATCAGGATAATTAGTCCCTAAAATACCACACTCCAAACCTGCATGACAAGCAGCTACTTTTGCTGACTCACCATTCATTTTTGTATATAAATTTTCCATTACTTTTAAAATAGACGATTCCATATTTGGTGTCCAACCTGGGTAAGAACCTGAAAGTTCCACATCAAAACCTCCCATTTCTAAAGCGCAACGTAATTTATTTGCTAAATCTATTTTTCCTGTATCCACAGAAGAACGAGTTAAACATAAAATTTCTGCATTTCCATTTTCAATCGTTACACGTGCAATATTGTTTGAAGTTTCTACTAAACCATCAATATCTGGACTCATACGATACACGCCATTAAAGGTTGCATAAATTGCTTTTATCATCAATTCTTGAGCACCTATAGCCATTACTTTTTGCGGTAATGTTGTAGCTAACACTTCTATTTCTAAATCAGACTCTAAGGTAGTATATTCTTTTTGAATTGCTTTAATTGCCACTTGTATTTCCGTTTCAAAAACAGCCTGATGAATTTTTTCAACAACTACTGTTGCAAAACTTTCACGAGGTATGGCATTACGCAAACTCCCTCCTTTAATACTTGATATGCGTAAACCGTATTTTTCATAGCCTTCAAAAAGCAAACGATTCATAAAAATATTGGCATTCCCCAATCCTTTTATAATATCCATACCAGAATGCCCACCGTTTAAGCCTTTAATTTCAATAGTATACCCCAACATATTGTTGGTTGTACTTTCTTCTTGATATGTTTTTGTTGCGGTAATATCAATACCACCAGCACAACCAACACCAATTTCATCATCATCTTCGGTATCTAAATTTAATAAAATATCACCTTTCAACACACCTCCTTTTAAGCCCATTGCTCCTGTCATACCCGTTTCTTCATCAATGGTAAATAAGGCTTCAATTGCAGGATGCTCAATAGTATCTGATTCTAAAACCGACATAATTGTTGCTACTCCCAAACCGTTATCAGCCCCTAAAGTAGTTCCTTTTGCTTTTACCCAATCACCTTCCACATACATTTCAATACCTTGGGTGTCAAAATCAAAATTGGTATCGCTATTTTTTTGGTGTACCATATCTAAATGCGACTGTAATACTACCGTTTTACGATTTTCATACCCTTTTGTTGCAGGTTTGGTAATAATTACGTTTCCTACTTCGTCAACTATAGTTGGCAATCCTAAATTTTCTCCAAATTTTTTCATAAACGCAATTACACGTTCTTCTTTTTTTGAAGGTCGTGGCACTTCATTTAAATCAGCGAACTTATTCCATAATTGTTTCGGTTCTAAATTTCTTATTTCTTGACTCATTTTGTTCTATTTTAAAGATATTCAAAGATAGTGAGATTTAATGAATTTTATTGTAACTTGTATCTACTGATTTTTTCATAAAACAATGACCTTAAAAACAAAAAAAATACTCGCCTTTTTATTACCTATACAAATTATAGTGATAAAATTTTTAGGAAATTTTCCTGAATTTATTGAACAGTATTACAGTAACGGGCTCTACCCTATTTTATCTAACATCGCACGTTTTTTATTGGGATGGATTCCGTTCTCCATAGGTGATATTTTTTACGGCACATTACTAGTTTTTGCGTTAAGATGGGTTTTCAAAAACAAAAATAACTTTAGATTAATTCCCATGCAATTAGGGATTTCTATTATCGCCTTTTTATCGGTATTATCTTTTGCTTTTCATTTATTTTGGGGGATTAATTACTACCGAAAACCGTTACACGAAACTTTAAATATTAATACAAAATATAACACCCAACAACTCATTACCGTTACGCAACAACTTATTAAAAACGCGAATAGCATTCACTCTGAAATTACAAAAAACGATAGCCTAAAAGTACGTATTCCGTATACGCAAACGGAGGTTTTTAAAAAAACTAAAAATGGCTATAACACGCTATCCGAAATCTACCCTTCTTTAAAATATCAAAATAGAAGCATTAAAAAGTCACTCCTCTCATTGCCTTTAACGTACATGGGCTTTAGTGGTTATTTAAATCCGTTTACCAATGAAGCACAAGTAAATGACATGATTTCGTCCTATCATTTTCCGTTTGTAAGTTGCCATGAAATAGGACATCAAATTGGGTATGCCGCCGAAAATGAAACCAACTTTATTGGCTATTTAGCTGCAAAACACAATAATGATATTTATTTTAAATATGCCGCCGTAACTTTTGCGGTACGTAATTGTTTAAATGAATTGTATAGGCGTGATGCCGAAACTTGTAAGCAATTATCAAATAGTTTGCACTTAGGCGTACGCAATAATTTTAAAGAGAGTAGATTTTTTTGGAACAGCTACCAAAACCCAATAGAACCTATTTTTAAATTTGGATTCGATTTATTTTTAAAAAGTCAAAACCAAACAAAAGGCATACAAAGTTACAGTTATGTTGTGGCGCTGATTGTGAATGAGGAAATATAATCTATTCAAAAATTAAAAGATTTAAGGTACTTTTCATATTTATGCTTTTTTAAAGTTCCTAATTTTCTCAAAGAAAAAAGCATGCAATTTTACATTACAAAAAGTTCTACTTTTAAAACTTTACAACGCTACAAACTTTACAACTCATTTAGTTACCTTTGCCAAATGCAATATATTAGTAGTACACAAAACGCCATTGTAAAAAAGGTTTTACAAGTGCAAGAAAAATCAAGAACTCGTAAAAAAGAAGGGTTGTTTGTAGTAGAAGGCTTACGTGAGCTAAACTTAGTACAAAAAGGAAACTATACAATTGATACGTTGTTGTTTTCAGAAGATTTAGTTACAGAAACACAAATAAACGAATTAACAAATCAACAAATCAACTTAATTAAGGTTTCAAAAGAAGTATATGAAAAAATTAGTTACCGAAGCTCTACCGAAGGTATTGTTGCTTTAGTAAAAACCAAGAATCATCACCTATCTAGCATTAATTTTAATACCAAAAACCCATTAATTTTAGTTGCTGAAGCTCCTGAAAAACCGGGTAATATTGGCGCTATATTACGTACTGCTGATGCTGCAAATGTAGATGCTGTTTTTATTGCCAACCCTAAAACCGATTTATACAACCCTAATATTATACGCTCCAGTGTAGGTTGTGTTTTTACCAATGCCGTTGCTACAGGTACAACCGATGAAATTATTGATTTCTTAAAAAAACAAAATATAAATATTTACGCAGCCACTTTACAAAATAGTAATGGTTATCATTTAGAGGATTACACAAAAGCTACTGCCATTGTGGTAGGGACAGAAGCTACTGGTTTAACCTCCGAATGGCGCGATGCTGCTAAACAAAATATAAACATACCTATGCAGGGGCAAATAGACTCTATGAATGTATCCGTAGCTGCTGGTATTTTAATTTTTGAAGCGAAAAGACAACGCGGGTTTTAGAAAATTACGATTATAATTATTCATTAATTTTTAGCAAATTTTATTAGTGGTTTTATATTCCCATTATCCGCTTCTTGTAATGCCTTTATATATTTTTTTCTTATTACATTTGGTTTAACCATATTAGATTTATGCCAACTAAATATTTCTTTTTCAAAAATTGATTCCATTATTATATCTGCCATTAATCTTGAATGTTTCCCATTTCCGTTAGGAAAACAATGAATAACTACAATTCTATTCTTAAACCTAATAGCTACTTCTTCTGGACTAAAAGTGTTATTTGCTATCCAATATTTAGTATCATCAAGGAGTGTTTTTAGTGCTACATTAATTTGAGTCCAACTTACACCTATATTTTTATTTGTATTTCTAAATTGACCTGCCCATTTCCAAACGTCTCCGTACATTTTTTGATGTAAATATTTAATAAATTTTTCTGTTAATATTCGTTTAGGTTTTAATTGTATAT
>CAZSQD010000071.1:0-10549 GCA_964608925.1 uncultured Kordia sp. | reverse complement strand
GACCACCTTCTAACTCTACACCATAAGCACCAATGTGCTGTGTAATACCACCAGACTCTCCTGCAATTACGTTTTCTTTACGAATGTAATCTAGTAAAGAGGTTTTACCATGATCAACATGTCCCATTACGGTTACAATTGGAGCTCTTGGTAATAAATCTTCTGGTTTATCTTCTTCTTCTTGTACAGCATCTTCTAAATCTGCTGATACAAATTCTACTTCATAACCAAACTCTTCTGCTACAATTGTTAATGTTTCAGCATCTAAACGCTGATTCATGGTCATCATCATTCCTAATGACATACACGCACCAATAATTTTTGTACTTGATACATCCATCATGGTTGCTACCTCATTAACAGTAACAAACTCGGTTACTTTTAATATTTTATTTTCTAACTCTTGTGTTTCAAGTTCATCTTGACGTTTTTGACGGTGTAAATCACGTTTATCACGTCTGTTTCTAACCCCTCTTGACTTTCCTGATTTTCCTTGAAGTTTTTCTAAAGTTTCACGTACTTGTTTTTGTACTTCTGCTTCTGTTGGCTCCTCTTTAGTAACAGTTGTTCTTCTTCCTTTTCCGCCACCACGGTTATTGTTAAATTTACTACCACCACGAGTATTACCGCCACGTTGTGGGGCTTTGTTACCTGTTGTGGTTGTTCCTGGTTTAGTAATACGCTTACGTTTACCTTTTGCTCCAGCACCTCCACCATGAGTGGTTTTCTTTTTAGGTTTATTAAATTGAGATAAATCAATTTTTTGTCCTGTAATTTTTGGTCCTGATAGTTTTTGGTATTGTGTAGCTACTTTTTCTTCCTTTGGAGCTTCTTCAATAGTTTCAGTTTCTACTTTAACTTCTTTTTTAGGAGTTTCCGTTTTTACAGCTGCTGGAGTAACTGTTTTTTTCTTTTTAGGTGCCTTCTTTTGAGCATCTAAATCAATTTTATCTAAAACCTTAAGTTTTTTAACCTCAACTTTTTTGGTTTCAATTTTTTCAACAACAGGAACTTTTTTAGCAGGTTTTTTCTCTTCAACTTTTTTAGGTGCTTCTACGGTTTTTTCTACAGGTTTTGTAGTTTTTTTACCAGCATCTAAATCAATTGAACCTACTGTTTTAGGAGTTGTAATTGCTGCTTTTGCTCTAATTACTTCCTGTTTTTTACGCTCTTGTTCTTGTTTAAGGGCTTCTTCTTTTTCGCGTTCTTCACGTAAAGCTTCTTTTTCTTTACGTCTTTCCTCGCTCGCTTCTTTTGAGGCTACCTTTTTACTTGCATCTGTTTGAAATTGATCAGATAAAACCTGATACACATCTGCTGGTATTTTTGTGTTAGGGCTTGCTTCTACTTTGACTCCTTTAGAATCTAAATATTCCACAGCTCTATCAAGAGATATATTTAATTCTCTTAACACTTTATTAAACCTCATTACTTTGTTTGTAGCCATAATTATAACTAAATTTTCCTCAATTTTATCCCTTTAAATAGGGTTGCTATTTTCAACATAAGTTGAATTTAGCATTTTTATTATTTGTATTCTCTATTATACGAATAAAGAAATACGTTGTAATTTAACTCCTTACATTTAAATTAGTCGTCAAATTCTTCTCTTAATATTCTAACCACTTCATTAATGGTTTCTTCTTCCAAATCGGTTCTTTTTACTAAGTCAGCAATATCATAACTTAAAATACTTCTTGCTGTATCTAAACCTACTTTAGAGAATTCTTCAATAATCCAAGAGTCAATTTCATCAGAAAATTCTGATAATTCAACATCTTCTTCTACGCCTTCTCTAAACACATCAATTTCATATCCTGTTAATTGACCTGCTAAACGAATGTTACTACCACCTCTACCAATTGCTTTTGACACTTCGTCTGGTTTTAGCATTACTTCTGCACGCATTGTTTCATCATTAATTTTAACGGATGATACTTTAGCGGGACTTAATGCTCTGGTAATAAATAATTGCGGGTTAGATGTGTAGTTAATTACATCAATGTTTTCATTACCTAATTCACGTACAATACCGTGAATTCTTGCTCCTCTAACACCTACACAAGCTCCAACAGGATCAATACGATCATCATAAGAATCTACTGCTACTTTTGCTTTAGTACCTGGTATTCTAACTACTTTTTTAACGGTAATTAATCCATCAAAAACTTCAGGAATTTCTTGTTCAAATAATTTCTCTAAGAACTCTGGTGCGGTTCTTGAAAAAATTATTGTTGGTTTGTTTCCTTTTAATTCAACACTTTCAATTACCCCTCTTACATTATCTCCTTTTCTAAAGAAATCAGATGGTATTTGTTTGTCTTTAGGCATGATTAACTCATTCCCTTCGTCATCTAACAAAATTACAACTCTATTACGTATATGATGTACTTCTGCAGTATAAATTTCACCTATTAATTCTTTAAATTGCTTATAGATGTTCGTGTTATCATGTTCGTGAATTTTAGAAATTAGGTTTTGTCTTAGTGCTAATATAGCTCTACGTCCTAAGTCCATTAATTTCACTTCTTCAGATACGTCTTCACCAATTTCAAAATCAGGTTCAATTTTACGAGCTTCAGCTAATTCAATTTCTTCATTATCATCTTCAGAAAATCCATCAGCAACTACTACACGGTTTCTCCAAATTTCTAAATCACCTTTATCTGGATTAATAATAATATCAAAATTATCATCAGATCCAAATTTACGTTTTAATGCTGCCCTAAATACATCTTCTAAAATAGCCATTAAGGTTACTCTATCAATCATTTTATCGTCTTTAAAAGACGAGAAAGACTCTATTAATGCAATGTTTTCCATAACACCTGTTTTGTTAAAATTTTATCACCACTTTTGCTTGAACAATATCGTTATAAGCAATTTCTTCTTTTTTATGAACGGTTACTTTACCTTTACCTATTGGCTTAGGTTCTCTTGCCTTCCACTCTAATGTAATTTGACTATCATCTGCCTGTGTTAACTTACCTTCAAGCTTACTACCTGATTGCAATTTAACGGCTAAATTTCTTCCAATATTTTTAATATATTGTCTTGCTATTGTTAGGGGAGCTGTTGCTCCACAAGAAGCTACTTCTAAAGAAAAATCTTCTTCTTCTCTATCTAAATCAGCCTCAATAGCCTTACTAACTGCAATACAATCCTTTACATTTACACCGTTATCACCATCTAAAATTATTGTTATTTTGTTGCTTGAATCAATTGAAAAATCAATTAAAAATAGATGATTTTTATCATCTAAAACATTCTGCAACAAGGTATTAACTTTTTCTTTAAACATTGGTTTTCAAATATAAAAAGAGGGGACTCACGTCCCCTCATTATTTAGATAATCACATAATAATGCGGTGCAAATATACAACTTTTTTCCAAATCACGAAACTTATTCATATTAAACGCCTTTATTTTGTTAAAATATTGTACTTTTATAGTGTATTTATTTAACCCTATTTTAAAAATTATTATGAAAAAAATATTAGTCCCTACAGATTTTTCTATATACGCAGAAAGTGCATTACGTGTTGCTGCAAGTTTAGCTAAAAAACACAATGGAGAAATCTATTTATTACACATGCTTGGTTTACCAATGGATTTAATGAGCGATAGCGATACCGTACCAGATAGTTTTGGTGGTGGATCTGCAGGTGGGCCACCAGAAGCAATGTTTTTTATGAAAATGGCACACAAAAGGTTTCAAGAAGTATTAAGTTCTGATTTTTTAGAAGGTATTACGGTGCATGAAACCATTCAAAATTATCGTGTTTTTGAGGGTATTATAGATACTGCACATAAAAATGATGTGGATTTAATTGTAATGGGATCTCAAGGTGCAAGTGGCGCTAAAGAAATGATTATTGGTTCTAATACCGAAAAAGTTGTACGTACATCTGACGTGCCCGTTTTAGTTATCAAAAAAGAAGATGAAACGTTTGATATTAATGATATGGTAATTCCTTGTGAATTTACGGATGAATACAAAGATTCATTTATGAAATCTATAACCTTTGCAAATGATATTAATGCTAAAACGCATTTATTAATGGTAAACACACCTAATAAATTTACCACTACCGCAGAAGCAGAAGAACGCATGAATAACTTTATTCAAGGTACAGGTTTAAAAAATTATACCCTTAATATTTATAACGATATATCTATTGAAAAAGGAATTTTAAACTTTAGTAATACCGTAAAAGCAGATATTATTGCTATGAGTACTCATGGTCGTAAAGGATTATCACATTTCTTTAACGGTAGTTTAAGTGAAGACTTAGTAAACCACGCAAAAAGACCTGTTATTACCTTTAAAATGTAAATAACACACCTATTTATACAGAAACCTCTCTATTAAGGGAGGTTTTTTTATGCAAAAAACTTACTTTTGCTACTTCAATCGCGGAGCGATAGTTCAAAGGGTTTAATTTTCCGATGTTCTACATCGAAAGTTATTAAAATGAAGCTTAGTACCTTGCGCCCTTGGGTCGGGTAAGTTTATTATAAAATGAATAAAAATTAAATAACAATGCTACAAGTACAGTTTATTAGAGATCATAAGGAATTAGTGATAGAGCGCTTAAAAAAGAGAAATATTGATGTTACTGAAATATTAGAAAACGTATTAACGTTAGATGATAAAAGACGTAGCACTCAAGTTTTATTTGATAACAATCAAGCTACTGCTAATAACTTATCCAAAGAAATTGGAATGTTGTTTAAAACCGGTGAAGCACAAAAAGCAAATGCCCTAAAAGAGCAAACTATCGCCCTAAAAGAAACAGCTAAGGAGTTAACCGAAATTGTAAAAAACACACAAGAAGAATTAACTAATTTACTATACACAATACCTAATGTACCACACCAATTAGTGAAAGCAGGGAAAAGTGAAGCTGATAATGAAGAGGTTTTTAAAGCAGGAACCATACCTACTTTACATGAAGGCGCTTTACCACATTGGGAGTTAGCAAAAAAATATGATATTATTGATTTTGAATTGGGTAATAAAATTTCTGGAGCTGGTTTTCCTGTATATAAAGGTAAAGGAGCAAAGCTACAACGTGCATTAATTTCTTATTTTTTAGATAAAAATACAGATGCAGGTTACCAAGAAGTGCAAGTACCACATTTAGTAAACGAAGCATCTGCAACCGCAACAGGTCAATTACCAGATAAAGAAGGGCAAATGTATCATGATGCTCAAGATGATTTATACTTAATACCAACAGGAGAGGTGCCCGTAACCAATATTTTAAGAGGAGATTTGTTAGATGAAAAACAACTACCTGTTCTTTTTACCGCTTACACTCCTTGTTTTCGTAGAGAAGCCGGTAGTTATGGTGCGCATGTGCGTGGTTTAAACCGTTTACACCAATTTGATAAAGTAGAAATTGTACGTTTTGAACATCCAAGCAAATCTTACGAAGCGTTAGATGGAATGGTGGAGCATGTAAAAAATATTTTAAATGAATTGAATTTACCATATCGTATTTTAAGACTTTGCGGTGGTGATACTGGCTTTACAGCTGCCTTAACCTACGATTTTGAAATGTTTTCTACCGCACAAGATCGTTGGTTGGAAATCAGCTCCGTATCCAACTTTGAAACCTTTCAAGCCAACCGCTTAAAAGTTCGTTTTAAAGATGAAAACAATAAAAAACATTTACCACATACCTTAAACGGTAGTTCATTAGCATTACCAAGAGTATTGGCAGGTTTATTAGAAAACTGTCAAACTCCAGAAGGGATAAAAATACCGGAATGCTTGGTGAAGTATACAGGTTTTGATATGATTAATTAAATCGCGGAGCAATAGTCAAAATAAAAGACAATCCACTTTAATAAATAAGCACCTTTGTCAGTACATAAAGGTGCTTATTACTTTAAAAACATGCTACAACAACAAATATTTAACATACAATCCGAAACCGACTTCAATGCTATAGCGCTACAAGTTTTTGCTCATCAGTTTAGCAACTGTAAGGTGTACCGTTCTTATTGTGATTTGTTGTACAAAAACCCGTCAGACATTACCCATTATAAGGATATTCCGTTTTTACCTATTGAGTTTTTTAAAAGTAAAACGATTCTTTCTTCGGATGATGGCGTGGAAGCTACTTTTACCAGTTCTGGAACTACAGGTAGTACAACCAGCAAACACCATGTAACCAATTTAAAGATTTATCAAAAAAGCTACCGCAACGGATTTCAATATTTTTATGGAAACCCAGAAGAATATGTAATTTTAGCATTATTACCTGCTTATTTAGAACGCGAAGGATCTTCGTTAATATATATGGTTGCCGATTTGATCAAGCAATCAAAACACCCTGAAAGTGGTTTCTACCTGAATGATTTAAAAGGTTTATCTGAAAAATTAATCCGTTTAAATAAAGGCGATAAAAAAGTATTGCTCATCGGTGTTTCTTTTGCTTTATTAGATTTAATTGAAAAGCAGCAATTCAACCTCAACAATACTATTATTATGGAAACTGGAGGTATGAAGGGAAGGCGAAAAGAAATTATCCGCCCTGAGTTGCATCAATTGTTACAAAACGGCTTTGGAGTATCTGAAATTCATTCGGAATACGGAATGACCGAATTATTATCCCAAGGATATTCAGATGGAAACGGTATATTTAATTGCCCTCCGTGGATGAAAATTTTAACACGTGATACGGAAGATCCTTTATCCATTCAACAAAACGGAAAAACTGGAGGTATTAATGTTATCGATTTGGCTAATCTTAATTCGTGTTCTTTTATTGCTACGCAAGATTTAGGGAAAACACTTGAAAACAAGCGTTTTGAAATTATTGGACGTTTTGATAATAGTGACATTAGAGGTTGTAATTTAATGGCACTTTAAGTTAAAAACAATCAATAATTGTTAAAATTCAGTTATTTGTGTTAAAATTTGTTAAAGAATGTAATAAAACAATCTTTTTAGCGTCTTATATATTGAAAAGAGTAACCTTTTTTCATAAGTTAGTTAGTTTAGAAAGCCCAAAGTCATCATGATTTTGGGCTTTTTTTTGTCTCGGTGTGACAGCCAAATAAAAACCTCAATGTACTAATAATCAGTTATTTATTTTACTTAGTGATTATTTATTACTACCTTAGTGCTTCCTAATAATACACACTACCTAAAATAGCTTACTAGATTAAATGTATCATTTTAAAAAGTAGTTATGATTAAAATTACGTTAACCCTCGTGTTACTATTAGTAAGTACCACCGCTTGGTCACAAGTAGGTATTGGTACAACAACCCCAAGTTCAAGTTTAGATATTATTGCAAGCAATAGTGCGTTACCCAGCAATACGGATGGTATTTTAATACCACGTGTTAATCAGTTTTCCGCAACCAACCCCACAGCACTGCAAGATGGTATGTTGGTTTATTTAACCACAATCTTTAGTGGTAATGCTCCTGGGTTTTATTATTGGAACAACACATCAACAAGTTGGGTTGGCATAAATAGCCCAAAAAACACAATGGATGATGCTTATAACCAAGGAGGTTTAGGACTAGGAAGAATCATTACCGCAAACAATGGCGCATTAGAAATTCAAGGTACAGATGGTTTAATTATTACTACAGACATGACTGTTGGTAATTTAATTTCACATGGTGGTGATACCAATACTTTTGTTGAGTTTACGCCAGATAGAGTTCAAATTACTGCTGGCGGACGTAATTATATGGATATACAACACGCTAATCAAGAAATTACATTTAATGAAGGAAGTACCCAAACCGACATTAGAATAGAAAGTGGCAATAACTCCCATTTGTTTTTTACTGATGGTAGTGCCGATGTTATTGGTATAAACAACGCTACACCAAAAGCATTAATTGATATGGCTGCAACATCTATTACCGCTCCTGCAAAAACAGATGGATTACTCATACCACGAATGGATGAATACCCTCTTGGACCAGATGGTGATCAAAACGGAATGCTTGTTTTTATTACTGGAAACCACATTAGTGGTACACCCACAAAAGGTGTATATTATTGGGATTGGAATGGTGCATCAGGTACTTGGGTAGGATTGTAATAGAAATCTTTAAATACCTGATTGGCGCAGTAGGAGTCCTATAATAGTTATTGACTGCGCTCCAGCGGGAAATCTATAACATCCTCTATTTACACAATCATCGATTCAATTACAGTTTCTCCTTTTACCATTTTTGCAACAGGGCATTTACCTGCAATAACCAATAAACGCTTGTGTTGGTCTGGTGTAATTTCTTTTTCAAAAGCAATTTCTTCAATTAACTTTTTTTCCATTCCATTAGCTGTTTCAACGGTTTCCAATTTCATGTTTACGGTAATTTTACCTAAATCCCAACCTTTACGTTCGGAATACATACGTAATGTAATAGATACACAACCACCAATAGCCGTCAATAAATATTCCATTGGTGTAGGTGCATTATCATCTCCTCCCAAATCTAAAGGTTCATCAATTACTGCAAAATGATTTCGCATTTGTGCTTCTGCTAAATAGTTTCTGTTGGTTAATACCACTTTTGATGCTGGTGCTATTTTCATGTTTATATTTTTAACGTAAAGATAAAAACTCTTTTCACTTTTATTGGTAACAAGGGTTACTTTATAAATCCTTAATAAAATTCTCTATAGGTTCTTCTAATGCATTTGCTATTTTTTGCAAAGAAAGTATCGTGATATTTCGTTTTCCTGCCTCTATATTACTAAAACTACTTTTATCAAAGTTGCATTTCCAAGCAATTTCATTTTGACGAATGCCTTTTTTCTTGCGAATATTTTTAATACGCGCACCTAATTTTTTTAAAAATATAGCCTCTATTTTCTTTTCGTCAATCACGAAGCTATAATCTTAAAATTTTTAACTAAAAAGTTATAATGTATTTCAACTTTATGTTTTTATTGTTATGTTTGCAAATAATTTTAAAACTAACAAGCACACTTAAAATGACTCACAAAACACTTCAACTATTATTATTGGTTATTTTTATTTCAATACCAAATACTAATTATTCTCAAAATCTTTTAAACGCTACAACTTGGACGGCAGGAACAGGTAGTGTTCCTGGGTTTGTCCAGATAGGAGTTACAGCAGAAAACAGCAGAGAGTTTGGATTAAATCACTTAGGAGCAAACACATTATTATGGAAAGCAACACCAAATTCTGGTGGATATCAAAGTGGCGGATGGATAACTCCAGATGTTTTAATTGATCACACGCAAACCTACAGATATTCCGTTTGGATAAAAAAGACAAACTCGAATGATGGGCATACATATTTAGGTTGTAAAAATGGTTCAACAAATGGAGTTTTATCACTTAGCACTCCACCTAATTCAATGTCCAATCCATACTTTTGGTATGGAGACTTACCTAAATTAAACCGTTGGTATTTAATTGTAGGTTTTGTACATGGAAGTGGATATACAAGTTTAGTTAGTGATGGTGGCATCTATGATGGAGTTACAGGCGAAAAGGTGGTATCTATCACAGATTTCAAATTTTCAACTTCTGCTATTGCTACCAGACATAGAGCATTTTTATATTATGACGCTAATACAAATGATAGGCAATATTCTTATGCTCCACGTATAGAGAAAATGGATGGCTCTCAACTTACAATTGAAGGCTTGATGGGTATTAATTTAAATTCGAAGTTATTGTTCAGTTTTGATAATTCTGGCAATCAAAAGCAACGATTTTACTGTTCTCTTATCGGTTGCCCAGTACCTACCCCTCCTTTGGGAAGAATGAGTAATAACACTAGAATAACTGCTATTGATCATGAAAAAATTAATACAGAAGAAACAATTAACATTAACAACCAACTATCAATTTACCCTAATCCTACACAAAACTTGGTTCATATAGAGATAGATGAAAAATTAAAATCTAAAATAGAGTCTATTAGGATCTATAATGCAAATTCATTACTTATTCAAGACATAAACCTTAGTAACCTTGATGTGTTAGTTTTTAATTTAAAAGATAAATCTAGTGGGGTTTATTTTGTACATATACACTTAAATGATGGAAGTAACACAACTCTAAAGGTAATAAAAAAATAATAATCAACAATACCAGTTTATTCCTTAAACAAATTCTACTATAAAAACAATTACATGAAAAAAATAGCCCTCTTAATAATTAGTTTGTTCTCTGTTACTTTCTCCTACAGCCAACATAATGAAAACCTAAAAAGTTTAGAAGATAATTTTACATATAAAGAAGTTAAAATACTTAACCACAATGAAAGTGTTATAAATCTATTAAGTAATAATCCTTCTACAAACAAAGACTCCTCCGTTTCAAAAATTAGTAGTATTACAGAGGAAGGCGAAACCCCTGGTATGCTTTCCGTATCTCCTTCTGGAGGGGCTGTATACGAAATACCTATTGATGTCCCTTCTGGTATTAATGGTATTAAACCAGAAATATCTTTAGCATACAACAGTCAAAACGGGAATGGTATTGCTGGTTATGGTTGGAATATCAATGGTGTTTCTGCTATTACAAGA
>CAZSQD010000070.1:0-10746 GCA_964608925.1 uncultured Kordia sp. | reverse complement strand
GTATTTATAGTTTCGGTATGCGTGATAATAATATCTATCTCATCAGAACAATTATCGGTTGCTGCTATTGTAGGTATATCTGGTAAATCGGTACAAGAAATACTAATCTCAGCATCAATTGGTGTTGTTACAGTAGGAGCAGTGGTATCCGCTACATTAATTATTTGTGTATGTGTAATTACGTTTCCTGCACAATCAGTTGCCGTCCATGTTCTGTTGATAGTATAACTATTAGGGCACCCATCATCTTGTCCTGTGATTACTTCGTTAGCCACAATGGTAATATCAGCTACAAGTGAACAATTATCGGTAGCGGTTAAAAGGACATCGTTTAACGCTGGAATTGCAGCATCACAACTCAGTGTAACATCTTGCGGAAGAGTTCCTGTAAAGGTAGGATCTACGGTATCAACTACTGTTATTGTTTGTGTATGTGTGATTGCATTACCTGCACAATCGGTTGCTGTCCACGTTCTATCAATTACATAGTTTGTGTTACATCCATCATCTTGTCCTGTGATTACTTCGTTATAGGTTATTTGGACGTTATTATCACAAGTATCGGTTCCAGTAAGTATAGCGGGAGTTGGCACATTGTCACATTCCGTAGTTAGATTAGTAGGTAATGATTCGATAAAGGCAGGATCAGTGGTATCTTGAATAGTGATGACTTAGGTATAGCTCGTCCCACTTCTCCCGCAAATATCTGAATAATTCCATATATTAGTATAGGTTCCTTCTGTGGTACAATTAGCATTGTCTGGTACAAAGGCACCTGAAGTTTTAATTAATGTTAAGTTACAATCTTCTAAAACAGGCACTAAATTTTGTGCATCTGTTATATCTTGTATAGCATCACATGCTATAGTTCTATCTAAATCGTTAGTACCCGTTAACCAATCTACTAGTGGAGGTTGATTGATAATTATTTTATTTGGTTTTTGATCACCGATACCACATTCATCTACCCCGCTTGAACTAATAGTAGTAACAGAAGTACCATTAATAAAACCATTATATGTTGCTATCATTTGAATACTAAATGAAGTTGCGCATTCTGTTTCTAAAAAATAGCATTGATTATTAACTTGTAATTGATAATCAATAGTATAACTAGGAGCACCAGAGTTTGTTAAACCATCTTGTATATAAAAAATAAGCTCTGATGTTGTAGTATTATATGTATATGTAATTCCTGTTGGTAATCCTAAAATAGGTTCAACTAAACTAAGTTGATTAGGGATTACAGTTGAAATTTGCAAATTAATAATATCATCATTACCTGTATTTTGCATAGCAATTGAAAAATCGACAATATCACTTGCATTAACAGTACCACCACCTGAAACATTTGTAAATAAACTCAATGGGGATAGGTTTGGCTCATAAACCTCTACTGAAAAACCTAATAAAAATAATCCGTATGTTTCTTGATCAGAAGTTAATCGTATTGTTGTTGCTGTTTGATTGTTGCCAATAATAGTATTACTTGGGTTATTTAATGGAAAAATACCTGCGTCAAAACCTAATGTATTTAAACTTGCAGGGTTTCTATCTATAAAATCACTACCATTCAAGGTGATTTTACTATTAAAAAAATTATCTGAAGTTCTTTGACTAGTTGATAAATCAATCCAATTATTAGTGGTGTTTAATATTTGTAATTTATCTTGAAATAAATTTCTATCACCTTCTATACTACCAATTAATACATTAGCATTAACAGCACCATTAGGTACGGTTTGAAACCCATTAATATCAATATCAAAGCTATTAACGGAGCTTGTTACATTTGCGTATCCATCAAAAATAGTAATGTTCTTTGCATTAAGTGTGTCATTTTCATAAATAAAAACAATTTGCCACCCGCCAGATGTTCCTGTATTTATGCCATCATGACCAACTAACGCCCCTTGTTTGGCTCTTACATTAGCAATTTGATATATTCCGTAAGGAGAATTTAATGCGATAACGTCATTAGTAATCTCTTTAAAACAAATATAGGGATCATTAACAAAGTGATCATTTGTAATACCATCACCATTATCATCACGTCCTCTATAAATTACCTCATCTGCGGTAATTGTAGTGTAACTACTACTATTGGGTAGCATTATTTTTACTTGATTGTAATTCCAATTAGGTTCATTCAATGGATTAACTTCTTCATAATCTGCAGCAGCCCAATATAAATACGCTTTTTTAATATTTAAACAAGCTCCTAAAGGTTTTGGTTTATTAAAGGTGGCATTACTAGAATTAAAAGTAGTATTATCATTATCAATATCTACAAATACATTATCAGTAAAACTATCATTATTATCACCTCCATTATAGTTTGCAGTTGCATTACGAGAAAGCATATTATTTGCAATCATTGTCATATCTCCTTTTACGCTCTCAGAAAAACGTGGAGTGAAGTTGTCTTTAACTTGTGCATGTGTGTAAATATTACCAAAAAAAAGTAAAGCTATCATACATACAAATAAATACTGTGGTACAGGGTTGTATTTTTTCATAATTACCTCATTATTTGATGAGTATAGTTTTTAAGCTATACTATCATAATTAACTATTGTATTTAGTTTTTTTGGGTAACTAAAAAATATGTAACGGATATTAAATACGTTATTTTAATGATAAAAAAATGAAAAAAAGAATGTGTGGGGAACACAACAATAAAATCCGCTCACTCTGTATCATTAATTATTTTAACGATAACATAATAAGGAAACATTCAAATAAACTTAGGGCAGTTTTAGTGAGGGTTTCTTTAGTCTTAAATTTTAGGAAACTAAAGTATTGTGTACTTCAAAGGTAGTGATAAATATTAAAACAACAAATGTTAATAATAAGTAATTTTAAATATACCCCAAATTAGGGATGGGGAAAATAAAATAAGTAAGCATTTGTTAATGAGGTGTTGGTGCTTATAATTTAACTCCGTAAGCTAAATCACCTGCGTCACCTAAACCAGGAATGATATAGGATTTTTGATTTAATTTTTTATCAATAGCACCCACCCATAGCGTTGCGTTTTTTGGCATATTTTGAAGTACATAATTAATGCCTTTTTGACTGGCAATTAAGCATACAATATGTATATGTTGGGCGTTACCACGTGTTTTTAAAACATCTAAAGCAGTAATAATAGAAGCTCCAGAAGCTAACATGGGATCAGATAAAATTACGATTTTATTTTCAATTGATGGGCATGCAAGATATTCCGATTCAATAATAAAATTATCTGCAGTAGTAGCTTTTCTTGCTGCTGCAATAAACCCATTTTCTGCATTATCAAAATAGTTTAAAAAACCAATATGAAATGGTAAACCTGCTCTTAAAATGGTAGCTAAAACAATATTATTGGTAGTTAATTGTATATCAGATACGCCTAAAGGAGTCGTAATTTTATTATTTTTATAGTGTAGGGTTTTACTAATTTCATAAGCGAAAATTTCTCCCATACGCTCGCAATTACGCCTAAAACGCATGCGATCTTTTTGTATGTTAACATCTCTAATTTCGGCAATAAACTGATTGAAAATAGAGTTTTGTATTCCTAAATTAATAACGTTTTTCATAGTTTTAATCGCGGGGAGATAGCCCACCTAATTTAATTTTCCGATGTTCTACATCAAAAGTTAATAAAAATGAAGAATAATACTTCGTGCCTTTGGGTAGAAAAAAATTATTTTTCAATAACTTTAATTTCAAATAATTTATTCCAATTTTTACCCGTTACAAAAATAGTTTTTGTTTTAGGGTTGTAAGCAATTCCATTTAAAACATCAATGTTATTATGATGGGTCACTTTTTCTTTTAGACTGTTACAGTTAATTACTGCTTCAACTGCCCCGTTTTTAGGGTTTATGATAGCAATCCCATTTTTTTGATAAATATTAGCGTATATCTTTCCATTTATCCATTCCAATTCATTTACACTCTTAATTTTACTGGTATTGGTGTAAATTTGAATGTAGCCATCTTCTTCAAGTGTATTGGGGTTAAGACTCCATATTTTTTCGGTACCGTCTGATTTATATAATGTTTTCCCGTCATTACAAATACCCCAGCCTTCATTGCTTTTGTGGTATTTAAACGTTTTTGTTTTTGTTAAATCTTCAGGGTTGTAAATATAGCCAACACCAGCTCTCCAAGTTAATTGATAGAGTTTATTATTTAATACAGTTAAACCTTCACCAAATTTTTTGGCATCTAAATCTATTTTTTGTAAAATTTCACCTGTTTTATAATTTACTTTCCTAAGTGTAGATTTTCCGTATTGCCCTGTGCTTTCATATAAAACACCATTATAAAACTCTAAACCTTGCGTGTAAGCATTAATGTCATGCGGATAGGTGTTTATAATTTCAAAATTAAAAACTTTAGGTTTGTTTTTAGCTAGCACTTCAATTTTTTGTTGAATAACTACCAATTCATTTTCATAAGAAAATGTAGCCTTAATATTTTTAATGCCCAATTTTGTATTGGAAAAAGTTATAGTGTTGCTGTTTGTTTTTTTGTCATTTATATAATAGGTTACCGCTCCAATTTTTAAATCATTTATATTAATAAGGTTTAGTTTTAGGCTTTCTCCATCAATAATTTTATTGGTTTTTGCAGAAGTTTCTAATAAAAATAGGGTAGTAGGGTCTTTTTTTTCATCTTTACAAGAGATAGTTAAAATACTTAAAAAGATGATTATTAATAAATTAAGATGTTTCATAGGGTGAAAATATTTTTGAGCAAGATAAAAGAATTAAATCACATTAAAAAATGATTGTACAATTAGAAAAAGGTTGTATATTTGCACTCGGCAAGTCCTACACAACTAGCTCCTGTTGAATCCTCCAGGGCGGGAACGCAGCAAAGGTAAATGGTTGAGCGGTGTGATGTAGGTAGCTTGCCTTTTTTTGTGCGCAAAAGTCAAGGTTTTTAAGCATTATTTTTAAGATGAATTTATGAGGTAGTTGCTTAAATTTGTTAAATATTTTAAAAAAATTAGACCAATTTTAATCAAAAAACTATCTTCGCTAAATAAAACACCTAAAGTTTCACTAAAATTGATTATTTTTGCAAATTGATATGAAAAACATACTTTACATAATTACACTTGCTTTAGCTTTCGGATCTTGTTCGGAATACCAAAAAGTATATAGAAATGAAGAAATAGCACCTAAATTTGCTTTAGGTGAAAAACTATATAAAGAAGGTAAATTAAAAAAATCACAACGTTTATTTGTTCAAATAGTACCTGGTTATAGAGGTAAACCTGGAGCAGAAAAATTAATGTATATGTATGGTAATACTTTCTTTTTACAAGAAGATTGGACTACCGCAAGCTATCAATTAGAGCGGTTTACAAAAGCATATCCGCGTAGTGAGAAATTAGAGGAAATGGCTTTTAAAGCCGCTAAAAGTCAGTATGAATTATCACCACGCTCAAGTATTGATCAAACGGATACCGAAAAAGCAATATTAAAGTTGCAAAACTTTATGAGCACGTATCCTAAATCAACCTATTTTAAACAAGCAAGTGATTTAGCTATTGAGTTGGATAAAAAGCTACAACAAAAAGCGTATGATGTTGCAAAAGGGTATCACCACCGTATTAGTAGTGGTACACAATTTAAAGATGATTATTATGCAGCAATTACTGCATTTGATAACTTTTTAGCAGATTATCCAGGATCAAAATATAAAGAAAAAGCAGTATATTACAAATATGATACGGCATTTTTATTAGCAAAAAATAGTACAAACCGTCGTAAACAAGAACGTTTACAAGACGCAATAAAATATTATAATAAATTTAAAAAACAGTATCCTTCTTCAGCATTTATAGAAGAGGCAACTGTAAGTTTTGAAGTAATTAACAAAGAATTAGAAAAATTTAAAAATCAATAACTTTTTAGAAATGGATATTAAAAATACAAATGCAGCGCCTACAACAATTACTTATGATAAAAATAAGATTGATGCGCCTACAGGAAATATTTACGAAGCAATTTCTGTAATTGCAAAAAGAGCAACACAAATCAATACTGAAATTAAAAAAGAATTGATTGAAAAGTTAGAAGAGTTTGCAACTTTTAACGATAGTTTAGAAGAAGTTTTTGAAAATAAAGAACAAATTGAAGTTTCTAAATTTTACGAAAAATTACCAAAAGCACACGCAATAGCAGTGCAAGAATGGTTAGATGATAAAATTTATCATAACGAGCCTGTAACAGCAGAAAAATAAATGTCAGTAATAAGCGGTAAAAATATAGTACTTGGGATATCCGGTGGTATTGCCGCTTATAAAACTACATACTTAGTACGCTTATTAATAAAAGCAGGAGCCAACGTAAAAGTTGTAATGACACCTGCTGCAAAAGATTTTGTAACACCTCTTACCTTATCTACACTATCTAAAAACCCAGTCTTATCCTCTTTTACAAATAAAGAAGATGAAAATGAAGAGTGGAACAATCACGTAGATTTAGGCTTATGGGCTGATTTATTTGTAATAGCACCCGCTACAGCAAATACACTCTCAAAAATGGCAACAGGAAACTCTGATAACTTTTTATTAGCCTGTTACCTATCCGCAAAATGCCCTGTATATGTTGCTCCAGCAATGGATTTAGACATGTATAAGCATCCCTCAACATTAGCTTCTTTAGCCAAATTAAAATCATTCAATAATATTGTAATACCTGCAACTTCTGGCGAATTAGCAAGTGGTTTGATTGGTGAAGGACGTATGGCAGAACCTGAAGATATCATCTCTTTTATAGAAAAAGATATTTTAAAGAACTTACCTTTAAAAGGTAAAAAAGTATTGCTTACCGCAGGACCAACTTATGAAGCGATAGATCCCGTACGGTTTATTGGGAATCATTCTTCTGGTAAAATGGGGTTTGAATTGGCAAAGGTAGCCGCAAACCTAGGAGCAGAAGTTATTTTAATTACGGGACCTACTAAAGAAACCGTTACACATTCCTTAATAAAAGTGGTACCTGTAGTTTCGGCAGCAGATATGTATGAAGCAGCGCATTTGGAGTATGAAAATAGTGATATTGCTATTTGTGCAGCAGCAGTTGCAGATTATAAACCAAAAAATGTTGCCACTCAGAAAATAAAAAAGAAGACGGAAACGTTATCATTAGAATTAGAAAAAACAAAAGATATTTTAGCTTCCTTAGGAAAATTAAAAAAGCATCAATTTTTAGTAGGTTTTGCTTTAGAAACCAATAATGAAATTGAAAATGCAACAGGAAAGTTAAACCGTAAAAATTTAGATTTTATAGTATTAAACTCGCTGCAAGATAAAGGAGCTGGATTTGGAAAACCAACTAATAAAATAACCATTATTAGTAAAAACAAAAGCTTAAAAACATTTAAATTAAAGTCAAAAGCAGCAGTAGCTCAAGATATTTTTAATGAAATTATAAAACAATATGCGTAAGTTATTATTAAGTTTAGGTCTGTTATTCATAACATTTTTTACAGTTGCACAAGAGTTAAATTGTACAGTGGTTATTAATGCCGAACAAACAGGAAGACAAAACGAACAGATATTTAAAACACTACAATGCTCATTAACTGATTTTGTAAATAAAACAGTTTGGACAAATAAAATTTATGCACCACAAGAGCGTATTAATTGTAGCATGATGATTACCGTGTCAGAGTACAACGTAAGTAATTTTAGCGCAACCATACAAGTGCAGTCCTCACGTCCTGTGTTTAATTCTACATACAGTTCTCCAATATTTAATTTTAATGATAAAGATTTTCAGTTTGATTATGTAGAGTTTCAAAATTTGAATTTAAACGCAAATCAATTTGATAGTAATTTAATTTCCGTAATTTCATATTATGCGTATATGATTATTGGTTTAGATGCTGATACGTTTAACTTTAAAGGAGGAGATGCTTATTATGATGCAGCTCAAAACATAGTAAATGTGGCACAAACCAGTGGTTATAAAGGTTGGAACACTACCGATAAAAAATCGAGGTATGAGTTAATTAACCAAATTCAATCACCATCACTTAAAGATTTTAGAAGTATTTTATATAAATATCATATTTATGCTTTAGATCAAATGGCAGAAAATCAAAAAACAGCAAAAGAGCATTTAGTAATAGTGTTAAAACAATTTTTGAAACTACATAACAGGCGTCCTAATACTTTTTTACAGCGTACTTTTTTTGATGCAAAGGCAGATGAAATTTTAGATATCTTTACAGACGGTCCTAATGTGAAAATTACTGATTTGGTTGATGTATTAAATAAAATATCAGCAAATAACTCTTCTAAGTGGAGTAAAATTAAGTATTAATTAGGAGCGATAAGCAATTTTTAAAAATTAAGAAATTACTACTTTGAGGTTTTTCAATTTAGATTTTATCTTTTATCAGTATTCAATAATATTCCTTTGCATTTACAATCAAAACACCTATTTTTGAGATAATAAACTTCCTCTTCCTAAATGGTATGAAGTATTAAAACGACTTTTTTTAATAAATACCGAAAAATTAAATTTATTGTTAACGAATCTTTACATAAAAAATTTCGCATTAATTGACACTTTAGACGTTCCGTTTACAGATGGTTTGTCAATCATTACAGGAGAAACAGGAGCGGGTAAATCAATTATTTTAGGAGGATTAAATTTAATTTTAGGGAATAGAGCAGACCTTTCTTCCATAAATAGTACGACTGAAAAATGTGTGATAGAAGCCACTTTTGCTATTGAAAAATACAAATTACAGCGTCTTTTTAAGCAATTAGAGTTGGATTATGAGAATCAAACCATTATTAGAAGAGAAATTTTACCATCAGGTAAATCAAGAGCTTTTATAAATGATACTCCTGTGTCTTTAAAAACGGTAAAAGACATCAGTATAAAGTTAATAGATATACATTCACAACACGAAACATTAGCGTTAACAGATGCTCAATTTCAGTTTGAAGTTATAGATGCTTTAGCTAAAAATGATAAAGCAATTACCAATTATCAAGCGGAATTACAACACTATAAAACGGCTAAAAAGGAATTACAATCGTTAATTGATTTACAGGTAAAAAGTAATGAAACACAAGATTATAATACTTTTTTATTAACGGAATTAGAAGGCTTAAAATTAGCAACAATTGACCAAGTAGTATTAGAGCAAGAGTTGGAGCAGTTAAGCAATGTAGAGCATATACAAGAGCAATTACTACAGGCTAACAATTTATTATCAGAAGAGCAGTTTGGTATTTTAAATGCTTTAACACAATTAAAATCTGGGTTACGAAACATAGGTTCTTTTTCTGAAAAATATGAAGCTATTTTTAACCGTATCAATTCGGCTCATATTGAATTGGAAGATGTATTTAGTGAAATTGAAACCGAACAAGAAAATGTAGAAGCAAACCCTGAGCGTTTAGTACAAGTTACTGAAACACTAAATACCTTAAAAAATGTACAACAGAAACATCAAGTACAAACGGTAGCCGAATTATTGGTGATAGAAGAGGAGTTGGCGGAAAAAGTATTGTTGGTTTCTAATTTAGCAGAAAATATTACAAAAAAAGAACAAGAAGTAGCAACATTACATTCAAAAACCAAATCTTGCGCCACTGAAATACATGAAAAAAGAAATATAGCACTACCAAAATTAACAAAACAGTTAGAAAAAATACTATTAAATTTAGGAATGGAAAATGCTAAATTTAATATCACCATAGCACAGCAAGAAACTTTTTTAGACAATGGTAATGATGTGCTATCCTTTTTGTTTTCCGCAAATAAAGGTGGGCGTTTTCAAGAGTTAAAAAAAGCAGCATCTGGAGGAGAGTTGTCCCGTATTATGCTAGCTATAAAGGCTATTTTATCAAAACATAAGCAATTACCAACTATTATGTTTGATGAAATTGATACAGGAGTTTCTGGAGATGTAGCCAATAAAATGGGTTTATTAATGCAGTATATGGCAGAAAACATGCAAGTATTTAGTATTACGCATTTACCACAAATAGCGAGTAAAGGTGCATCACACTTTAAAGTGTATAAAGTAGAGGTTAATGGTATTACACAATCTAATTTAAAGCCCTTACAACAAGAAGAGCGCATACAAGAAATTGCAGAAATGTTAGGAGGTAAAGATTTATCAGATACTGCAATTAATCATGCAAAAGAATTATTAAATTTATAAGCCACCAAATAAATAGTTTTTACTACATTTGGGGCATCTAAAAATTAAACTATGTATAATTTATTAAAAGGAAAAAGAGGAATTATTTTTGGAGCATTAGATGAAAATTCTATCGCTTGGAAAACAGCAGAACGTGTACATGCAGAAGGTGGTACGTTTGTATTAACCAATGCACCTATAGCAATGCGTATGGGTACAATTAATCAATTGGCTGAAAAAACAGGATCTGAAATAATACCTGCAGATGCTACTAGTTTGGAAGATTTAGAAAACTTAGTAACAAAAGCACAAGAAATTTTAGGCGGTAAGTTAGATTTTGTACTACATTCTATAGGGATGTCTATTAATGTGCGTAAAAAACGTCATTATACCAATCAAAATTATGATTTTACCACAAAAGGTTGGGATGTTTCCGCAGTTTCTTTTCATAAAGTAATGCAAACACTTTATAAGCAAGACGCTATGATTGAATGGGGAAGTATTGTAGCTTTAACATATATGGCTGCACAACGTGTTTTTCCTGACTATAATGATATGGCAGATAATAAA
>CAZSQD010000069.1:0-10847 GCA_964608925.1 uncultured Kordia sp. | reverse complement strand
ATCAAATTAGCAGAAAGTTTAGGAGCAAAAGCATCTATTTACCGTCAAAACGAACATTACTTCTGCTCTAATAAATCCTTTTTCAAAATCGGTATGGATTACTCCTGCTGCTTGTGGTGCAGTAGCTCCTACTGGTATTGTCCAAGCTCTTACTTCTTTTACACCTGCGGTAAAATAGGTTTGTTGTTTTAATAATGTATAAGCACTACGTATTAAACGCGCTGCTCCAGGTTCTGATAAACCAATGTCTTCTAAAAATATTTGTTGCTCATCATAGTCTTCTAACTCAGCAATATCAGATTCCGTTGCAACCGCTAAAATAATAATTTCAGCACCTTCATCTTTTACGGCTTCTTTTATGGCTTCTACATAAGCATTACCATTTTTTGCTGATGCATCATCTACATTACAAACATATAGTGTCGGTTTTGACGTTAACAATTGAAATTCATTTATTAAAACCATTTCTTTTTCAGTAAAATCAAGTGATCTTACTGATGCTCCTGATTCTAAGGTTTCTTTTAATCTCTTTAAAGTAGCTTGCTCTAAAACTGCATCTTTATCACCTGTTCTTGCTGCCCTATTTGCTTTTTCTAAACGCTTATCAACCGTTTCTAAATCTTTTAACTGCAATTCAAAATCAATAATTTCTTTATCTCTTACAGGATCAACTGTAGTTTCTACGTGTACAATATTATCGTTATCAAAACAACGCACTACATGTATAATGGCATCACACTCTCTAATATTTGCTAAAAATTTATTCCCTAAACCTTCACCTTTACTAGCTCCTTTTACCAATCCTGCAATATCAACAATTTCTACTGTTGCGGGTTGCACACGTACGGGTTGCACTATTTCCTCTAATTTTGTCAACCTACTATCGGGTACATTTACTACTCCTACATTAGGTTCTATGGTACAAAACGGAAAGTTTGCACTTTGTGCTTTTGCACTTGATAAACAATTAAATAAGGTTGATTTCCCTACGTTTGGTAATCCTACAATTCCTGCTTTCATGTATACTTTAGGTTTAGTGATATAGATGCATTTTATAAGAAAAATGCTAATTTTAGGTGGCAAAAATACAGCTTTTTTATGAATCTGTAATAACACATAAATAAAAAAGCTATTTATACATATCTAATATGTATAAATAGCTTCAAAATACCGTATTAATAACTTTTTTTAACGACTAAAAAAGTGCCGCAACTAACAAACAAATAGTGATTAACACTGGTATTAAATACTTTACAATTGCATTCATAATTTTATAGTTTGATTACCTTAAAACAAAAATACAATTATTTTTTTCTTATTCTTCTAATTTACAAAACTTTAACATTCAAATACTAAGCAATAGTAAATAAAATTAGTTTAAAGCAATTTATCTAAGAAACATAACTATCTCACAACTAATGCCCATCAGGGTGCATGAATACTTGTTTGGCTAATAATTGATCGTCAGTTTCTACCACATCATCATCTGGTATACAACAATCTACTGGGCAAACTGCTGCGCATTGTGGTTCATCATGAAAACCTTTACATTCTGTACATTTATCGGGTACTATATAATAGACTTCATCACTTACTGGTTCTTGTGCATCATCTGCATTAACACTTTTACCATTGGTTAATACTAAATCACCTTTTAATGTGGTTCCGTCTCCATAACGCCAATCGTCAGAAGCTTCATATATTGCGGTATTTGGACATTCTGGTTCACACGCCCCACAGTTAATACATTCGTCTGTTATTATAATTGCCATAACTTAAATTCTCTTTTATTAAAATAATTAGTTTTTCTTTTATTACAATACTTATCTTTGCCTTTTAAAATAGAAAAACGCTATTTTTCAAGTTGCAAAAATAACGCCAAAATTATTTAGATACAAATTAAATGAGTCAATTAAATAAGAGAATTTTATCTTTTACCTTATTAGGAGAGTTTTTAAGTCAGTTTACCACCAAAGGAATTGAAAAAAAAGAAGACATTTTAAATAATGATCTCTTTTTTGATGCCTTTAAAATGCAAGTAGAACGTGCGCACGAATTTAACGGTTGGTTTACCAAAGAAAACGTGTTGTTTGCCTGTGAAGGATGGCATAACTCCTTAATTAGCAAAGACCTAACCTACTTTACAGCTGCTTATAATTTTACAGAAAACTCCAATAAAACTGTTGCCATTATTATGGCAGGAAACATACCTTTGGTAGGTTTTCATGATTTTATGTGTGCGTTACTTTCAGGGCATTCCGTTGTTATCAAACAATCATCTAATGATAAGCATTTATTACCCGTTTTAGCAAAGTATTTGGAATATATTGAACCTTCTTTTAAAGGTAAAATCACTTTTACAGAAGGTAAATTAGAAAAATTTGATGCTGTTATTGCTACAGGTAGTAACAATACCGCTCGTTATTTTGATTACTACTTTGGTAAATATCCTTCAATCATCCGAAAAAACAGAAATTCCGTTGCCATTTTAACAGGTAACGAAACCGAAGCAGAACTTAAAGGTTTGGCTGATGATATTTTTAGGTATTTTGGATTGGGGTGCAGGAGTGTTTCAAAACTATTTGTACCTAAAAACTACAATTTTGATGCATTTTTTAAGGCAATGTATGTGCATAAGGACATTATTAACAACGCTAAATATGCTAATAATTACGATTACAACAAAGCCGTATTTTTAATGAGTTTATTTGATTTGTTAGAAAATGGTTTTTTAATGATTAAAGAAGATAAAAGCTACTCCTCGCCTATTTCTTCTATATTTTATGAATATTATGAGGATAATAGCCAATTACAACAAAAAATAAACGCTGACACCGAATTAATTCAATGTGTAGTAGCAAATGGGTTTACCAATACCGAAATTGAATTTGGGCAAACACAATGCCCAAAACTAACCGATTTTGCAGATGGTGTTGATACGCTTAAATTTTTATCTAACCTATAAAAATCAATGAACTCCCACTTAATTAGCATTGTCATGCCTGTTAAAAATACGGAGTTGTATTTGGAGGAATGCCTAAACAGTATTATCAACCAAACAGAAACAAACTGGGAATTATTAGCTGTAAATGATCGTTCTACGGATGGCACATTGGCTATTTTAAATCGTTTTTCAAAATTAGACAATCGCATACAGGTTTTTCAAAATCAAGAAAGCGGAATTATTGAAGCACTACGTTTGGCGTACTCCAAAAGCAAAGGAAATTACATTACCCGTATGGATGCCGATGATGTGATGCCCAACACAAAATTAGAAAGATTAAAACAACTATTACAAACCAACGGAAACGGTTATGTAGCTACGGGTTTAGTTAATTATTTTGCCGATTACCCCATCGGGAATGGTTACCAAAAATATCAAGATTGGTTGAATCGACTCACCCAAAACGGAACAAATTTTTCTGAAATTTATAAAGAATGTCCCGTTCCTTCTCCATGTTGGATGGTGCATAGAGATGATTTTAACAAATGTGAAGCCTTCCTTCCTAATCGGTATCCAGAAGATTATGATTTAGCCTTTCGGTTTTATAAATATGGTTTAAAAGTGATTTCGTGTTCTGAAACGCTACATCTTTGGAGAGATTACAGTCATCGTACCTCACGTACAGATGATAATTATGCCGATAATACTTTTTTAGACCTCAAATTACATTATTTTTTACAATTAGAACACCAAAAAGAAAACACTATTGTGCTTTGGGGCGCTGGAAATAAAGGAAAAACCATTGCTAAAAAACTTACCGAGCAAAACATCCCTTTTCAATGGGTATGCAATAATCCTAAAAAAATAGGGAAACACATTTACAATACCTTATTAACATCCGAAGATACAATAACAAATTCATTAAATTTACAGTTTATCATTACCGTAGCTAACCCTAAAGAGCAAGAGGAAATTACTTCTCAATTAAAAATAATAAACGCTACTGATTATTATTTTTTCTGTTAATTGAAAAAAAAACAACAATTTTAATAACTTTCTCATAATTATCTTATTTTCTCTTTTCACAATTCACAATTAAGTCGCATTTTTGTAGTTGTAGCCATTCTATACCATTAAAAATATGAAATTAGAGCACAAAAATCACATTAGTCCTATTTTACCAGCAGGCGTTAAAAATTATTTAATTGATATTGACGGTACCATTACGGATGATGTACCCAATGAAGAGCCTGAACGTATGGCAACTTGCATCCCTTATCCTGATGCGTTAGCAACCCTAAACAAATGGTATGATGAAGGGCATATTATTTGCTTTTTCACTTCACGAACTGAAGAACACCGTGAAGTAACCGAAATATGGTTGAAAAAACATCATTTTAAATACCATAGCTTATTAATGGGAAAACCTCGCGGTGGCAATTACCATTGGATTGACAACCATTTAGTAAAAGCAACACGCTACAATGGAAAATTTACTGATTTAGTAGATAAAAATGCAACCATTCAAGTTTTTAAAGAGGACTAAACATATTAAAAAAAAATCACACACAACTAAATATTAATTATGAAAAAACACAATTTTAGTGCAGGACCTTGTATTTTACCACAAAGCGTATTAAAACAAGCATCAGAAGCCGTTTTAAATTTCGATAATTTAGATTTATCGTTAATTGAAATTTCACACCGTAGTAAAAACTTTGTTGCCGTAATGGAAAAAGCACGTAGCTTAGTTTTAGAATTACTAAACTTAGAAAACAAAGGGTATACTGCCTTATTTTTACATGGAGGTGCTAGTTTAGAGTTTTTAATGACTCCTTACAACCTAATGAAAAATGGAAATGGTAAAGCTGCTTATACCAATACGGGAACATGGGCCGATAAAGCCATTAAAGAAGCAAAACTATTTGGAGAAGTTGTTGTATTAGCATCATCTAAAGATAAAAACCATTCTTACATTCCTAAAGGATATACCATACCTAGTGATGTTGATTATTTTCACTGTACCAGTAACAATACTATTTCTGGAACACAAATGAAAACATTCCCAAAATTTGATGGTATTACAGTTTGTGATATGAGTTCAGATATTTTTTCTCGCGAATTAGATTTTTCTCAATTTGACTTAATATATGCAGGAGCTCAAAAAAATATGGGTCCCGCAGGTACTACTTTAGTAGTTGTAAAAAATGAAATATTAGGAAAAACAGGACGTACTATCCCTTCTATGTTAGATTATCAAGTACATATTAGTAAGGACAGTATGTTTAATACTCCCGCAGTATTTCCTATATATGTTTCCATGCTAACCTTACAATGGTTGAAAGATTTAGGTGGCATTAAAGCTATTGAAAAAATTAACAATGAAAAAGCAGCTTTGTTATATGCTGAAATTGATAGCAATCCTAATTTTAAAGGTAATACAGCCGTTGAAGATAGAAGTACTATGAATGTTACTTTTTCTTTAACAGATGAAAGCAAAAAAGAAGCTTTTGACTCTCTTTGGAATAACGCTGGGATAAATGGTTTAAACGGTCACCGTAGTGTTGGTGGTTACAGAGCCTCTATGTACAACGCTTTACCATTAGAAAGTGTACAAGCATTAGTAAACGTAATGAAACAATTATAAAAAAAACCCATCTTCCGTCTTCCCAAAGGGAAGAAACCACGAAAATGGAACTAAAAAAATAAAATAACTAAAATTAAAATTTTGAAATATTTTCAATATTTTAATTTAACTAAAACAGACACCCGATTTCTCTGGTGATAAACATGAAAATATTAGCAAACGACGGAATATCACAAAGCGGAATTGACGATTTAAAAGCAAACGGATTTGATATTATTACCACAACCATAGCACAAGAACAATTAGAAAACTACATCAATGAAAACCAAATTGTAGGGTTATTAGTACGTAGTGCCACAACTGTACGTAAAAATTTAATTGACGCATGTCCGTCTTTAAAATTAATTGGTCGTGGTGGTGTAGGTATGGATAATATTGATGTGGAGTACGCCCGTAATAAAGGGTTACATGTAATCAATACCCCAGCAGCATCTTCAGCATCAGTAGCAGAATTGGTGTTTGCACATTTATATGGTATGGTTCGTTTTTTACACCAATCCAATAGAGAAATGCCGCTTGAAGGAGATCAAAAATTTAAAGCATTAAAGAAAAACTTTGCTGGTGGAGTTGAATTACGAGGTAAAACAATGGGAATCATTGGTTTTGGACGTATTGGGCAAGAAGTAGCCAAAATTGCAATAGGTGTTGGTATGAAAGTAATAGCTACGGATGCTTTTATGGAAAAAGCAACGGTAAGCGTTCCGTTTTTTGATGGTCGTAGTTTAGACTTCGAAATTAAAACCATTAGTAAAGAAGAATTGTTAAAACAAGCTGATTTTGTAACCTTACACGTACCTGCACAAAAAGACTACGTTATTGGTAAAACTGAATTGGCAATGATGAAAAAAGGAAGTGGTTTAGTAAATGCCGCACGTGGTGGTGTTTTAGATGAAATTGCTTTGGTAAATGCTATTAAAAACAAGCATATAAAATACGCTGCTTTAGATGTTTTTGAAACAGAACCGAAGCCAGAAATTCAGCTATTAATGAATCCTGAATTGTCACTTACACCACATATTGGTGCTGCAACTCAAGAAGCTCAAGACCGTATTGGTACGGAGTTAGCAATGCAAATAACAAACTTATTAAAGTAAGTTATTTACTTTACAAGTATACAAAAGAGTGTCGTTCTATATTTTAGAAAGGCACTCTTTTTTTATGAGAATAAAAACCAAACAAACGTCTTTGCGAAGAAAAAATTTTTGTTTTCTGTGGCAATCTCCAACTCGGTATTACTTAAAAGTATATTAGCTAAACCATAAAAATATCGTCACTAATTTGTTAAAAAAACAAATTCTCTCTAAAGCGTAAATTTTAATGGAGCGGTTGCCATTTACATTCGTGGAAAAAAATAGAATTTCACTTTATAAAATCAACAAAAACCAAATTAAAAAATCTACTTTATTCCAAAATAGTGTACTTTTGTTTTTATGCCATTACACCCAAACAACAAACATAAAAACGGATATAATTTAGAGCTGCTCTGTAAAGAAAACCCTACTTTAACACCTTATGTATTTATAAATAAATACGACACGCAAACCCTAGATTTTGCAAATTCAAAAGCTGTAAAAACACTCAATACCGCTTTATTAAAAACACATTATCAAATTAATTTTTGGAAGTTTCCAGATGATAACTTATGCCCTCCCATTCCTGGGCGAGTAGATTATATTCACCATTTAGCAGCTTTATTAAAACCCTTTAAAAATAAGCAAATCAATATATTAGACATTGGTACAGGTGCAACTTGTATTTATCCGCTGTTAGGTGTACAAGAATACAGGTGGAAATTTGTAGCTACGGATGTTGATGAAAATTCAATAAAAAATTCACAACAAATTATTGATAAAAATAATTTAAATGATAGCATTCAGTTACGTTTACAAACAAATGTTGAATCAATTTTGGAAAATAGTATAACACCAACTGATAAATTTGACGCTTGCATGTGTAACCCTCCTTTTTTTAATCCACAAGAAGATGCTAAAAAAGCAACCGTACGTAAATTAAAAGGCTTAGGTAAAGCAAATGAGTATAACCGTAACTTTAGTGGCACACAAAATGAACTCAGTTATAAAGGTGGTGAAAAAGCCTTTTTACACAATTATTTATATCAAAGTTCCCTATTTAAAACACAATGTTTTTGGTTTACCAGCTTAGTGTCTAAAAAAGAAAACATCAGACCCATGAAAGTATCTTTAAAAAAATTAGGCGCTACGGCAATAAAAGTCATTAAAATGGAACAAGGTAATAAAATAACACGCTTTATCGCTTGGACATTTTTAACTACTAATGAACAAGAAAATTGGTAATATAAAATACCTTTAAAAACCGACAAATATGTTTCACTATAACTATGGGTTGATTATATTTGCAGTTCAGAAAATTAAAATTCATGAAAATATCATACAACTGGCTAAAACAATTTATCAAATTAGATTGGGAAGCTGAAAAAACAGGAGATTTATTAACCGATTTAGGTTTAGAGGTTGAAGGCGTTAACGCTTTTCAGTCTATAAAAGGCGGTTTAAAAGGTATTGTTGTAGGTCACGTACTATCTTGTAAAAAACACCCAAATGCCGATAAATTGAATGTGACTACAATTGATTTAGGTACAGGAGAGCCTTTACAAATAGTATGTGGAGCACCAAATATTGCAATGGGACAAAAAGTACCTGTTGCTACAATTGGAACTGTTTTATATAGTGATGATGGCACCGATTTTAAAATTAAAAAAGGTAAAATTAGAGGCGAAGAATCTTTTGGTATGGTTTGCTCTGAAGTAGAGTTAGGTTTAGGTACAGATGCTAGTGGAATTATGGTTTTAGACAATAGTTTAACACCTGGAACTCCTTGTGCTGAGGTTTTTAAAATTGAATTAGATGAAGTTTTTGAAATTGGTTTAACACCAAACCGATCAGATGCTATGAGCCATTTTGGAGTAGCGCGCGATTTAAAAGCAGGTTTATTACAACAAGATATTCAAGTAGAGTTAATTACTCCTTCTGTTAGTGATTTTCATATTGAAAATAGAACACAAAAAATTGAAATTGAAATTGAAAATAATGAAATTACACCGCGTTATTGTGGTGTTACTATTTCAGATATTGAAGTTAAGGAGTCCCCTACTTGGTTACAAAACCGTTTAAAAGCAATAGGATTGACACCAAAAAATAATATTGTAGATGCTACAAACTATGTTTTACATGAACTAGGACAACCTTTACATGCTTTTGATTTAGCAAAAATAAAAGGAAATAAAATTCAAGTTAAAAATGCAACTGCTGGAGAAAAATTTACGACTCTTGATGGTGTTGAGCGTGAATTACATGCTGATGATTTAATGATCTATAATGCTAATGAACCAATGTGTATTGCAGGAGTTTTAGGAGGTATAAATTCTGGAGTTACTGAAAACACAACAGCTATATTTTTAGAAAGTGCTTATTTTAACCCTGTTTCAATTCGGAAAACAGCAAAAAGACACGCCTTAAATACTGATGCTTCTTTTCGTTATGAAAGAGGTATTGATCCAAATACTACCGAGTATATTTTAAAACGTGCCGCTTTATTAATACAAGAAATTGCTGGCGGACATGTATCTTCTAATGTAGAAGATTTTTATCCTAAAAAAATTGAGGACTTTCAAGTAACCCTTTCTTTTGAAAATGCTAAAAAATTAATTGGTCAAGAGATTCCGAAGGAAACCATAAAAAGAATTTTAACTTCTCTTGAAATTAAAGTTAATAATGTAACCGAAACAGGTTTAGGCTTAACCATACCTGCTTACCGAAATGATGTAACCAGAGAAGCGGATGTTATAGAAGATATTTTAAGAGTATATGGCTATAACAACATTGAGTATTCAAATAAATTGAATGCTACTATGAGTCATGCACCTAAATTTGAAGATTATAAAGTCCAAAATATAGTAGCCAACCAATTAATGGGACAAGGTTTTAATGAAATTATGGCAAATTCATTAACCACTGCCAAATACGCTACCTTATCAGAACAGTTAAAAGAGGAACATAATGTAACGCTATTAAACCCGTTAAGTGCTGATTTAGCTACTATGAGGCAATCGTTATTATTTTCTGGTTTAGAAGCCGTTGCTTATAACATTAACCGTAAACAAACCAATTTACAGTTTTTTGAATTTGGTAAAACGTATCATAATTTTGAAAGTGGCTATCAAGAAAATAAACACCTTACACTTTATGTTACGGGTAACCGTACACAAGAAAGTTGGACTAATACCGCTAAAAAAACCGATTTCTTTTACTTAAAAAGTAGTGTAGAAAATATTTTAGCACGTTTAGGAGTTACCAAATTAAAAGCTTCTCCTTTAAAAACAGATGTATTAAGCGAAGGCATGATATTGAGTTTAGGAAAAATGAAATTGGTAGAGTTTGGCGTGGTAAAACGTACTATTTTAAAATCATTTGGAATTAACCAAGAAGTTATTTTTGCCGATTTTAATTGGGATAACGTATTGGAGGTTGCTAAATTTAATAAAACAAAATTTACAGCAATACCTAAATACCCTGCCGTAAAACGTGATTTCGCTTTATTGGTTGACCAACAAGTTACCTTTAAAGAAATTTACACCCTAGCACAACAAAGTGAACGTAATTTACTAACCAACATTAATTTGTTTGATGTATATGAAGGTGATAAACTACCTGCTGGCAAAAAGAGTTATGCCGTAAGTTTTACCTTACAAGATGCGAACAAAACTCTTACTGAAAAGCAAATTGACAAAATAATGAGTAAGCTACAAACAACTTTTGAAAAGCAATTAAATGCCGAGTTGAGGTAAGTTTACATGTATATTTTATAATACAAAAGCAGCACTAAATTAGTGCTGCTTTTTTTATGATACTACCCCTAAATTTCTGCTTAAAAAATACTATCTTTCGCTTAACTCTGAATATAAATCACCTGTACCGAGTTATTCGGTATTATAACGGATTCATATTCTTAACTAGTTCTACGCAATAAAAAACCAATGGAAAGTTATAAAACAATTAATGCAAATTATCCTGATTTTGAAACATACCTACAAAATCTAAACACACTCTATAATTTTGATTTTTCAAAATCTTCATATGATGAAATTTATAATAAGTTTCACGATTATGCATTAACACTTCAAATGATTGGCGGAAAACTAATAACAAAAAATGGAATTAATAAATTGAGTTATACACTTAGCATCTGTTTTATTTGATTTTGATAAATTGGTTTATT
>CAZSQD010000068.1:0-10883 GCA_964608925.1 uncultured Kordia sp. | reverse complement strand
TAGCAATTATTTTTATTTCTCATAGGTTACATTCTTTACCTCAAATTGCAGATAATATTTATGTTTTAAAAAATGGAATTATATCAGATTTTGGAGCGCATCACGAATTAATGAAAAGAGAAAATTTTTATAGTGATTTTTGGAATGAATTGAACTTACCTAAAAATTGAGTAATAATTATCTATTTCCCTTTTGATCTATAATAAAACCCACTATAATGCAACAAAACATTACAATCATAGCGGCAGTAGCTGAAAATAACGAGTTGGGAAAAGATAATCAGCTCATTTGGCATTTAAGTAACGACTTAAAACGCTTTAAAAAATTAACCTCTGGGCACGCCATTATTATGGGGCGTAAAACCTTTGAGAGTTTCCCCAAAGCATTACCAAACCGCACCAATATTGTAATAACACGTGATGAAAATTATACTGCTAAAAATGCTGTTGTAGTATATTCTCTTACAGAAGCTTTAAATGTTTGTAAAAACGATGAACAACCGTTTATTATTGGCGGTGGAGAAATTTACCGTTTAGGAATGATAGTGGCAGATACGCTTCAAATTACACGTGTACACCATAGTTTTGAAGCCGATACTTTTTTTCCTGAAATAGATGATGAATGGGAGTTAGTAACACAAGAAGACTGTAGTAAAGATGAAAAACACAAATATGACTATACGTACTTAACGTATGTCAAAAAACAATAATTTCACATCACTTAAGGTTGTAGGGTGTTAGCCCCTATTATTTATAAACTTCTGATGTAGTATATTTGGCTATCGTTCCACGATAAAATAAATTCACTTATGCCAATTAAATTTCAAGGTGCCCATAAGAAAATTGAGTTATTTTAGATTTTAATTGGTATTACCTGTAATAAAATGAAAATTCTGCCACTAATTAAATAAAAACAATAGTGAGTAGCGATTTTTACACCTCGTCAATTTTACCCTATGCTGCAATAATTATTAAAATTTGTAGAGCATACACCAATTCTCAAGAAGATTTTGAAGACTACTATCAAGAAGTCTGTTTGCAAATTTGGAGAAGTAAAGATAATTTCAAAGCCCAATCAAAATGGTCTACTTGGATTTATAAGCTTTCTTTAAACGTATGCTTAACGTTATTAAAAAAAGATAAAAAAAATCATTTTGCAACGGATTATTTACCACCCGAAGTAGCCGTAAATAGTCAAGTTTTCCAAGACGAAGAATTGAATCAATTGTATGATGCTATCCGTCAACTATCAGAAATAGATAGGGCAGTTATCTTATTGTATTTAGAAGAAAAATCATATCAAGAAATCGCAGCAATTATTGGAACAAATACTAATAATATAGGAGTAAGAATTACACGAATTAAAGAACGCTTAAAACGAATTTTAACTAAAAAGTAAGGAACAATGGAACATTCAATTGAACACATTTGGAAAAATGGATTTTTAAAAGAGAACGCTTTAGTAGCACCTAAAATCAATGATCTATACAATCAAAAGTCGCAAAATTTAATTACAAAGATTAAGCGAATGATGAAATTAAATATGTATATAATTTCTTTTTTTGCATTTGTAATACTACTCATTAATTTTGTATTAGGGTTTCGTTATATTGGGTTAATAGTGTTTGTGTTATTGCTTTATATTGTTTTTATTAGTAAAAAACAATGGGATAAAATGCAAGAAATTGATATGGGGAGCAATAGTTATACGTATTTAAAGTTGTTTGATAATTGGCTAAAAAATAGTATTGCCGAAAATATTAAATTGATGCGTGTTTTTTATCCAGTATTTTTTTTAACAGCAATTAGTAGTATACTAATAGCGTTTAGGAATGAAAAAATAACGAATGAATTTTTTATTAATTCAGAAATGTATTTAGTACAAGGTATTCCGTTGGTACTTATTTTAGGCGCTTTAGGTGTAGCGGGAGTAATATCTTATTATAGTGATTATATTTATCAATTTGATATAAATTTAATGTACGGTAAAGTGTTTAAGAAACTAAAAAACACCATTGCGGATATGGAAGAATTAATTGAAATATAGAAGGTCAGGGTTAATTAAAATATGTATTATGAAAATAGAAAAAGCTATTGACTTGCTAAAAGCGTTACAATTGCAAACAGATAAAAAGAAAGAGAAACGTGTTTATGATTGTTTTGTTCAAACATTATTGTCTTTAAAAAATAAACAGTTAACGGAAAATCAGTTGCGATTAGTTCAAAATAAACTTTCAGGATTAAATTTGACAGCAATAACAAGTGATAATAAAAAATACTACACGCAAAAACTTTCTGAATTTAAAGTGTTTTTGAAAAATGAATTTTCTTTTACAAAGGAAAATTATTATTCTGAATTAGGAATGGTTTATGGCATCTGTATTGGTACAGCTTTAGGTATGTCAATTGGTGTTGTTTTTGATCCTGTTTTAGGAGTAAGTATTGGGTTGTCTATTGGTACAGGAGTTGGGATGGTAATGGGGATGATATATGGTGCTCAAAAAGATACAAAAATTAAGCAATTAGGAAAGCATATCTAGCGCTTTGAATATATTTCTTAACAAAAAAGCACCCTAATTAGGTGCTTTTTTGTTAAGAAATAGTTTGATATTATTGCTCTTTATAGGTTTCTAATAAACTCATGGTAGCTTTTACTAAATCTTTAGTTTCTAATAATAAACTAAAGTAAAGTGTTGTGTTTTTCGGACTGTCTTCTTCAGTACGAGTACGTGCCACTTGTTTTTCAATTTTTAATCTAATATTGTTTAATAGTATTTGTTTTTCTTCTAAAATAGTATCTATGTTAGAGAAATTACGTTCAGAGAAAGTGCTTTTAATTTTACCAAACAATACATTTAATTGTTGTTCAATCTCTTTTAAATCTTTAATTTGATTAAAGCGTAATTTTAAATGATTATTATTTACGTGTTTATGACTTGCTTTAGAAATATATTCTAATGATTGACTCATGTCTTGTAAACATGCAATAATGTTAATGTAAAAATGACTTGCACCAACACTAGAATCATCTAAGTTTTTGATAAAATAGAAGATACTATCTTTTAAATCGTCAACCTCATCATTTAATTTTTTAACCCCTTTTTTACTTTTCTTTAATTCCGATAAATCTTGAACCGCTAAGCCATCAATGGTTTTCTTGTAAATTTTAGCACTTCTGCTTACAATTGCCCTAACATTATCCGCACTTTCTTCAACAACACCCGTTAATGATGTGCTTTCGGCTTTATTAATAAAATCTTCTTCCTTTGTAGCTTTTGATTTTTTACGGTGTGCTAACATGTTTCTAACCAATAAGAAGGTTAAAATTAATAACAATATAGGTATCATTACCTTCATGTTCCAAGAAATTAGAAAGGCAACTGTTGCAGCAGCAAAAAAGGCACTAAAGGCAGTTAAAAACCAACCTCCAATTACATTTAAAACTCCAGCAACACGATAAACAGCACTTTCGGCACCCCAAGCTCTATCGGCTAATGAAGTACCCATAGCTACCATAAAAGTTACATAAGTTGTTGATAAAGGTAGTTTGTATGATGTTGCTATAGAAATTAAAATACCAGCAACCATTAAATTAACGGATGCACGTACCATATCAAAAGCAGGCATTTCATAACTTTTATCTTTTGATAAAGTAATAATAGGTTTTTCAAATTGAACATCTATTCTTTTACTCATTGCATCTGGAGTAATAGCTGTTACGGTTCTTGATATTAAAATTGAACCCCTTACAATTGTTCTTGACAAAAAGTTTGGATTAAAACGCTCCTTTGTACTTTCTTGACTGGATAAACTTAAAGAGGTTTTTAATACTTCTTTTGATTTTGAAGAAAACCATAATGTAGCTACCATAATTGCACTGGCTAAAAATAACCAAAGTGTTGGTGTGGCTACTTTTTTACCCAATATGCTCATTGCAAATTCATTTGCAGGAAGATTATTTACATTTACTAAAGGATCCATAAAGGCTTGGAAAGCTTGCCATCCAGCAATGGGCACCCCAATAAAATTCACCAAATCATTACCAGCAAAAGCTAATGCTAATGAAAATGTACCTATAATAATAATTAACTTGTAAATATTTTGTTTCAAAAACTTCATATATATGTAGGAGAAAGCAGTCCAAAAAATAAAGAAAGCAGTAACTAATTGAAGCACATTTTGTTCTAAAAATTTCTTGATGGTTAAACCATTTAAAGCATCCATAGGTTGTTTGGCAATATCTGCACCTTTAATACCTTTCATTAAAATAAAGTATATTAAAGCTGTTAAGGCAATCCCTCCAAATAAAGCACCTACCCAGTCCGCTTTCTTTTCAAAATGATACGATAATAAAGCACGAGAAACATATTGCACCAGTGCACCTACAGAAAAGGCGACGACAACTGAGAGTAGTATACCAAATATAATTTGCTTTGCTTTTTCGGTATTAATATACTCATAAATGTCAGAGTAACTTTGTGTAGGGTCAGCACTAATTTTTAATAAGGCAATACATACTGCAGCACCTAATAAGTTAAATACAATAGATACTGTTGTTGAGGTAGGCATACCCAAGGTATTGAAAACATCTAATAACAAAATGTCGGTTATCATTACCGCCATAAAAATAATCATGATTTCATTAAACATGAAATTACCAGGTACAAAAATACCTTTACGGGCAACTTCCATCATACCACTTGAAAATAAGGCACCACATGCAATACCAACACTGGCAACAATCATGATAGTTTTAAAGGATACGGCTTTTGACCCTATTGCGGAACTTAAAAAGTTTACGGCGTCATTACTAACACCAACTACTAAATCAATTACTGCTAAAATACCTAAAGCGATAACCATGAAAAGATAAATATTGTCCATTTGTTTTATTTTATTGAAAGTAACGGTGCAAAATTACCTCAAAAAAACATATTCAATGTTATCTAAATGTTATTAAATTAAAATGGTGGTATCAATTACTTTTTCTTTTTGTGTTTTAATACTTCTGCATCTACATAAAAGATAATTTCTTCAGCAATATTTTTAACTAAATCGCCAACGCGTTCTAATTTTTTAATTACGGAAAATAATAATAATGCTTCTGGAATTAGGGCATTATCTTTTTTAATTTCAGTAGCAATTGTGGTAAACGAATCGGCATTAATTTTATCTAAAATTTTATCTTTTTTAAATACTTTACGTGCAATTTTCACATCTTTATTTTCATAAGCAACCGTTACGTTGTCTAGCATACTTTCAATGGTTTCCCACATTAAATCAAATTGAGTAGTTTGAAATAAGGAAGCTGGTACTTTTTTATTAAAATCGGTTACATATTTTGATATCCCATACGCATGATCTGCAATGCGCTCTAAATCACTATTAATATTTCTAATGGACATGATAAAACGTAAGTCAATAGCAACAGGGTTATACAGTGCTAAAAAGCGTTCACAATCTTTTTCAATTTTTAAATCTAATGCGTTAATGTGATTTTCTGTAAAAACAACTTCTTCGGCTAAATCACTATCATTGTTTAATAATGCTAATTTAGATTTTTCTAATTGAGATTTGCAAAGCGTTAACATTTCTAAACCTATTTGGTTTAAATTATCTCTATGGTATTTTGAATTTGTCATAATATTTTGTTTTATCCGAAACGACCTGTTATGTAGTTTTCGGTTTGTTTTTTTTCTGGATTAGTAAATAAGTTGCTGGTTTTACCAAACTCAATTAATTCGCCCATATAAAAGAAAGCGGTGTAATCACTAATTCTACTGGCTTGCTGCATATTGTGCGTTACAATAATAATGGTATATTTTTCTTTCAATGAGTTGATTAATACTTCTATTTTTGCGGTAGAAATGGGATCTAGTGCTGAGGTTGGTTCATCCATTAAAATAATAGAAGGCTCTACAGCTAAAGTTCTTGCAATACACAAACGTTGTTGCTGTCCACCAGATAAAGCTAGTGCTGATTTTTTTAAATCATCCTTAACTTCTTCCCATAAATCAGCTTGTTTTAAAGCTTTTTCTACACGTTCATTTAAGATTTTCTTATCTTTTATGCCCTGAATTTTTAGCCCATAAGCAACATTTTCAAAAATAGATTTTGGAAAAGGATTGGGTTTTTGAAAAACCATACCTATTTCTTTACGTAATTCTTCTACCTGAACTTTTTTCTTGTAAATATTATTGCCGCTCACTTTTATTTTACCTTCCATTCTAAAGCTATCTACATAATCATTCATTCTATTAAATAAACGTAAAAAAGTAGATTTACCACACCCTGAAGGGCCAATAAAAGCAGTTACGGAGTTGGGTTTTATTTTCATGTCAATGCCTTTTATTGCCATAAAATCTCCATACCATACTTTTACATCTTTTACTTCTATCTTTGAAGTTTTTTTTAAAGACTCATCTATAATTGGGTCAGTTGCTACTTTTTTTACGGTATTTTGTATTGTTATTTCCATTTGTTTTGCCATTTATTTCTATAATAAACAGCTACGCCATTCATTATAAAAGTGATACTTAATAATATGATTATTGCTGCTGCTGCATTTTCTATAAATCCGTGTTGTGGGCGTGATATCCAATTGAAAATTTGGATGGGTAATATTGAAAATTCATCCAATATGCTTTGAGGAGCAAAGGGAACATAGACTAATACACCTACTACAATTAAAGGAGCCGTTTCACCTACTGCTCTTGATAGTGCTAAAATTACACCTGTTAAAATACCACCACTTGCAGATGGTAACACTTGGTTCCAAATGGTTTGCCATTTTGAGGCTCCTAAACCATAAGATGCTTCTCTAATATTATGCGGTACTGCTTTTATAGCTTCTCTTGTAGCTACAATTACAATAGGTAGTATTAACAACGATAATGTGAAACTTCCAGCTAGTACACTGGGGCCAAAACCGCTAATGCGTACAAAAACTTCGAGCCCTAATAATCCGTATATAATTGAGGGTACACCTGCTAAGTTTGAAATATTAATTTCTAAAATAGCTGCTAATTTATTTTTCGCATTGTATTCTTCTAAATATACTGCTGCTGCAACACCAATAGGTACGGCAATTAGTGTGGTGAGCCCTAAAATCCAAAGACTCCCCATAACAGCAGTGTAAATACCTGCTTTTTCTGGTTTACGAGAAGGTAAACTGGTTAAAAAACTCCAATCTATTCTTGCAATCCCATCAATTAAAATATTTCCAATAAATACGGTTAACAATACTAAACCAATTAAGGTGCAACCGATTCCCCATACTTTAAAAGCTTGGTCTTTTAATCTGTTTTTTTGTATATTATTCATAACGTGATTGGAATTTTTTTCGGATTCTATAACTTAATGTATTTAATAAAAAGGTAAATACAAACAAGGTAATACCTGCAGCATAAATGGTTTTATATTCAATTGATCCGTGCTCTACATCTCCTAAGCTAACCTGAACAATATATGCTGTGATAGTTTCTACAGGCACAGTAGGGTTTAGGGTTAAACGTGGTTGTTGACCAGCAGCAACGGCAACAATCATGGTTTCTCCAATAGCTCTTGAAATGGCTAAAATGATGGAAACAATAATTCCTGAAGATGCTGCGGGAACGGCAACTTTAAATGCAGTTTGTAGTTTGGTAGCTCCCATGCCAAAAGATGCTTGTCTTAATGCATCAGGAACAGCATGTAGCGCATCTTCACTTATTGAAGAAATGTAGGGTATAATCATAATTCCCATAACAAAACCTGCTGATAGTGAGTTAAAACCTGATAACCCAGGTATAAAACCTTGTAAAAAAGGAGTAACTACAATTAATGCAAAAAAACCATAAACAACAGTAGGTACTGCAGCTAATAACTCTAATAGCGGTTTTACCGTTTTTCTAAAACTTTTAGGAGCATATTCACTTAAATATATACTAATGGATAGTCCGATTGGTAGGGCTACACAGATAGCAATAAAAGAGGTTAGTAATGTTCCTGAAAGTAATGGTAAAATGCCATAGTGCTTATCAGTAAAAAGAGGAGTCCATTGTGTGTCTGTAAAAAAGTCAAAAATAGAAACTTCTTCAAAAAAACTAACGGCTTCAACAGCTAATACAGCAATAATACCAATGGTTATAGCAATGGTTATTAGGGCACTTGTTAAAAGTGCTTTCTGTATAATAAATTCTTTTATTTTTCGCATCTTGGGGGATTAAACAAGGAAACCAGGTGTTTTTTAATACCTGATTTCCTATTAAAACTATTGTTTATTTGTTACTTTCAACAAAAGTTTTGAATTTTTCAGCTTGTTTTTTATACTCGCTTGCTGGTAATGGAATGTACCCTACGTCTTTTGATAAAACCGCAGCATTATCAATATAGAAGTTTATAAATGCTATGACCTCTGGGCGTTTTACGGATGTACTGTTTACATACACAAATAACGGTCTTGATAATGGGCTATATGTGCCGTTACTTACAGTTTCTAAAGAAGGTTTTACAATTGCCTCTCCATTATCTACACCAACTAAAGATAATTTATCTTTATTTTCAGCATAATACGCTAGCCCAAAAAAGCCTAATGCATATTTATCTCCTGCAATTCCTTGTACTAAAACATGATCATCTTCACTAGCTGTATAATCACCTCGTGTTCCTACTTTTTTACCACAAATAGCTTCTGAAAAGTAATCATAAGTGCCAGATGCAGTACCAGGGCCAAATAAATGAATTTCTTTGTTTGGCCATTTATCGTTAATTTGATTCCATTTCATGATTTTACCTTGAGCTGATGGTTCCCAAATTTTCTTTAATTCAGCAAGTGTAATGTTTTTTAACCAATTATTTTTAGGGTTAATTACTACTGCTAGTCCATCATAAGCTACTTCTAAACTAACATAGTTAATATTGTTTTCTGCACATGCTTTTTTCTCTTTACTTTTAATAGGTCTTGATGCGTCTGATAAATCAGTTTCTCCTCTTGAGAATTTTTTAAAACCTCCGCCGGTACCAGAAACCCCTATGGTTGTTTTAACTCTTGGTTGAACGGCTCTAAACTCTTCTGCTACTGCTTCCGTAATAGGAAAAACAGTACTTGATCCATCTACTTTTATGGTTCCAGATAGAGTAGTAGTTTCTGAGGTATTATTTTTTACAGTTGTTTTTTCTGAATTGTTTTTTCCACAAGCGAATAATAATATTGCAGTGGTTATTGTAATTGCTAATTTTTTCATTTTTTAAATTTTGTTGTTTTTGTTATTACAAATTTAAAAGGAAAGCTTTAAATGGACATTATGCCACTGTAAACAAAAGGTTACGGCTGTGTTATCAATAAAAATAAGTAGTTAACATTTGGATAACATTGAACTGTTTGATGTAAAGAAAAAGAGGTAACCTAATTTATAGGTTACCTCTTTTGAAAAAAAATATTTGGCTATCGCCTTGTAATTAAAAGTGAATGTCAAATTGTAAACGATACATTAATCCGCTTTTATCACCATCATTAGTATTATAACTAATGTCAGATTGTACTTTTAGTTTGTGCCCAACAATAAATTTAGAAACCCCTAAAGTATATTGTTCTACTAATGTTTTAGTATCAAAATCAACTGAGGTGTAACGACCTGCTACTTCCCAGTTATTGTTAAATAAGTACCCCGCTTGCATGTTGAATGATTTACCTGTTTTTACAACATCCCCTGTAACGGTAACCCCATCCATATCAAAAGCGATACGGTCAGAAGCTTCTCGGTTAGCATATTCTCCCATAAAGGATATTCCTTTGTATTTAAACATTGCATCTACAAAAACGGCGCTCACATTAGTTTCAAAAAAACCTTCTAAACTATTGTTTTCCATGTAGCTCCCTTGACTTCCTTTGTTTTTAACAGCTTTATCATTGTAGTTGTATGTTGCACCAATAGCTAATTTTGGAGTTGCTTCTCTTTTTAAATCACTTCCGCTATAATCACCTTTGCTTGTAAAAGCTCCAAATGGTAAAACCTCTACTCTTGCTGTATATTGATGGCCACCAAGATTACCAGTTGTGATGTTTCTACCTTCCCCTTGTGAAACGGCAAACATATCTCTAATTAAAATCTTTTCTGTAAGATTAAAATGATGTCTTACTTGTAAGCCAATATCTCTATCTAAATTGAAGTTTTTATTCAGCATTGACCGGTCAACAAATTGTAAGTTACCAGAAGAAACGACACGACCTCTGTTTCCAGGTAATTTTGTTTGACCTGCCCATAGTGTTACATTTTTGTAAAAGTTCCATTTTACAACTGCATCTAAAATATATCTTGGTGCGTTGTTGGTGTATTTACTTGCGCCTCCAATATCTTTATTAGATAATCCTAATTCAATTTTGTATACTAATTTTGGGGAGTATGCAAAACCTCCAAATTTTAAACGCGCTCTACGTATTAAAAAAGAACTTTCCGCTTTTCCGTAATCGCCATTAGCATCAACATCCCAAACATTGGAAGATAGCATTTGCATTCTCATGCCCATTTTCATAGTCCAGGTACTGTCCTTTCCAACAAGATTAAATAATCCTTTTCCAAACTTAGGACTTGAAGTTTCTTGAGCAAAAGAGACGGTACTGAGAACAAGCAGTACTAATAATGTGTAATTTTTTAAGTTTTTCATTTTTTAAATTTATTTATTTTTACACTGCAAATAAATGGCTTTACCTCCAAAGTAATGTTACCTAAATGTTAAACCTGTGTTATCAAAAACATTTTGTATTATTTAACAAATGGATGAGTTGTAAAGTTGGCTATTTTAGTATCTTTGCTGAAATTTTTTTAAAGTGATTAAAACTTTTATTGTCATATTATTTTCTTTTGTAATTATTGCTACACTATTACCTACCCAGCCATTTTTATC
>CAZSQD010000067.1:0-11029 GCA_964608925.1 uncultured Kordia sp. | reverse complement strand
AGGCACCAGAAAAAGCATCAAGACCATTTGATAAAAATAGAAACGGATTAATACCTAGTGGAGGTGCAGCAACGCTTGTGTTAGAAAGTTATGAGTCAGCCGTTAAGCGTGGTGCTCCAATTTTAGCAGAAATTGTTGGTTATGGTTTTTCTTCAAATGGAGGACATATATCAACCCCAAATATTGAAGGGCCAGCAAGGGCAATGGAAAAAGCATTAAAACAAGCACAAGTAAAACCATCAGAAATAGATTATGTGAACGCACATGCAACTTCAACTCCAGTGGGAGATATTAATGAAGCACATGCTATTTTAAAAATATTTGGAGATAATGGGCCTTTAGTCAGTTCAACAAAATCAATGACAGGTCATGAATGTTGGATGGCAGGAGCAAGTGAAGTAGTTTATTCTATGTTAATGATGCAACATTCTTTTGTAGCACCAAATATTAATTTAGAAACGTTAGATGAAGAAGTGAAAAACTTAAATTTAGCAAAAAAGACAATAGATAAAAAAATAGATGTATTTTTGTCAAATTCTTTTGGGTTTGGAGGCACAAATTCAGCATTAGTTATAAAAAAGATATAGATTTTAAGTATGGGTATTGAAGAAATAATAGAAAAGGTAAACCTTATTTTTGTAGATGAATTTGAGGTAGAGCAAGATGAACTTAATCCAGATGCAATATTACGAGACGCATTGGAGTTAGATAGTTTAGATTATGTAGACTTAGTAGTTGCTATAGAGTCTTGTTTTTCAGTAAAATTAGTAGCAGAAGATTTTAAAAATATAGACACTTTGCAAAGCTTTTATGATTTATTAGATAAAAGAGTAAATGACTAAATGGACAGGAAAGTCTAAAGGGACACCATTAGGGTATCAAATATTCATTTTTTTTATAAAAAAGATAGGTGTTAAATCGGCCTATTTTATATTATATTTTGTTGCTTTTTACTATTTAATATTTTCAAAAGAAGGTAGGGAGTCTGGGATGTATTATTTCAATAAACGTCAAGGTTTTTCTAAAATTAAAAGTCTATTTAAAGTTTATCAAAATAATGTTGTTTTTGGTAAAACAATAATTGATAAATATGCTATTCATTTAGGACAAAGAGATCAATTTACATATGAGTTTGATGGAGAAGAAATTTTATTAGACCTTTTAAAAGAAAAAAAAGGAGGTATTTTAATAAGTGCTCATGTTGGTAATTTTGAAATTGCAGAATATTTTTTAAGTGGTATAGATGAGTTTTCTCAAATAAATTTAATCACTACAGATGCTGAACACGGAGCAATTAAAGCACAATTGGATAATATATCAGCAAAATCCAACATTAAGTTTATAATTGTTAAACCAGATTTATCGCATATATTCGAGATCAATAATGCACTAAGTAATAATGAGTTAATTTGTTTTACAGGAGATCGTTATTTTGAAGGAACAAAAACATTATCAGCAAATTTTTTAGGTAAAGAAGCAAGTTTTCCTGCAGGTCCTTTTTTGTTAGGTTCTCGTTTAAAAGTACCTGTAGTATTTGTATATGTTATGAAAGATACTGATAAGCACTATCATTTATATACAAGAAAAGCAGATTTTAAAAATAGAGACGCACAAGATTTGTTATATCAATATACCAAAAGTGTAGAATGGATTTTAAGTAAGTATCCAATGCAATGGTTTAATTATTTTGATTTTTGGAATGATAAAAAAAGGAATACATGAAAAATATTTTAGTCATACATTATTCGCAATCAGGACAATTGACAGAAATTGTAAACAATGTAGCTTCTTCTTTTCGTAATAATTCTAAATATAAGGTTGTTGATTGTAAAATAGAAATGGAAAAGCCATTTTCGTTTCCATGGAGCAGAGATGCTTTTTTTAATGTTTTTCCTGAAACATTTTTACAAATCCCCAGAAATATCCAGCCAATATCAAATGAAATTGTAAATCAAAAATATGATTTAATTATTTTTGGATATCAAGTTTGGTATTTAACACCTTCATTACCAATCACTTCATTTTTGAACACAGAGTGCGCAAAGAAACTTTTTCAAAATACCTCTGTAATTACAGTTATAGGATGTAGAAATATGTGGATAATGGCTCAAGAGAAAATGAAACGAAAACTAAAAAAATTAGAGGCTAATTTAGTAGGTAATATTGCTTTGGTAGACCGTCATGTAAATCATATTAGTGTAATAACCATTGTAGATTGGATGTTTACAGGGGTAAAGAAAAAAAAATACGGAGTCTTTCCAAAACCAGGAGTATCACAAAAGGATATAAATGAATCGGTTAAGTTTAGTGAAGTGATTTTTAATAATACTGAGCAAGAAAACTATTTGGACTTACAAGAAGAATTATTAGCGAAAGGCGCTGTTGTAATCAAGCCTTTTTTAATAACGGTAGATCAACGTGCCAATATTTTATTTGGTAAATGGGCAAATTTAATAAGTACTAAAAAAAAGAATAGAGCTTTTTTTGTAAAGTTATTTAATTTGTATTTATTTTTAGCTATTTGGGTTATTGCACCTATAGTTTTTATTGTATTTTTGTTGACTTACCTGCCAATGAAAACCAAAATTGAAAAAGAAAAGAAGTATTACTCATCAGTAAACTTGAAATAAATAAAGCATAATGAAAGAAGTATATATTACTAAAATTTCAAAATTTTTACCAAATCAGCCAGTTTCTAATGATGAAATGGAAGCTAAATTAGGTGAAATTAATGGAGAATCTTCAAAGGCAAAACGCATTGTATTACGAAACAATGGAATTAAACAGCGCTATTATGCATTAGACTCTCAAGCTAATGCAACACACACTAATGCAGAATTAGTAAAAAATGCTATTGAAGGGTTATATGGTGATAGTCTTTGTAAAACAGATATAGAGGTTTTATCTTGTGGTACATCAACACCTGATCAAATGTTGCCATCACATACGGCTATGGTACATGGTTTGTTAGCAAACGGAAATTTAGAAATTAATTCGGCATCTGGAGTTTGCTTAGCAGGAATGAGTTCCTTAAAATATGGGTATATGTCAGTAATGTCTGGCAACTCAAACAATGCTGTTTGTACAGGGTCAGAACGTGTTTCAAGTTGGATGAGAGCAGATAAGTTTTCAAAAGAGGTAGAAGAGCTTAAAAAGTTAGAAGAAAAACCAATTATTGCATTTAAAAAAGATTTTTTAAGATGGATGTTGTCTGATGGAGCAGGAGCTTTTTTATTACAAAATAAGCCAAATAATAATAGTTTATCATTACGTATTGATTGGATGGATGGTTATTCTTTTGCACATGAATTAGAAACCTGTATGTATGCAGGAGGAGATAAGCAAAAAGATGGCACTATAAAACCTTGGAGTGATTATAATGTGAATGAATTACTAGAGAAATCTATATTTTCTATAAAGCAAGATGTGAAATTGTTAGATGAATTTGTGTTAGCAAAAGGAGTAGAAAGTATGCAGATGATGTTTAAGAAAAAAAATAAAAATGCTAGTGATTTAGATTATTTTTTACCACACATCTCATCTTATTATTTTGCAGATAAGTTAAAAAATTTAATGAAAGAAAGTAATATAAATATACCAGAATCTAGCTGGTTTACAAACCTTGATAAAGTAGGTAATGTAGGTGCGGCATCTATTTATTTAATGCTGGAAGAATTATTTGCTTCAGGAAAACTTAAAAAGGGTCAAAAAATACTTTTATCTGTTCCAGAAAGTGGACGTTTTTCATATATGTATGCTCATCTAACCGTTTGCTAAATGAATCTTATAAAAAAACCTATAAAAGATATTAGAAGTTTAATACCGCAAAAAGACCCTTTTGTAATGGTAGATACCTTGCTGTCTTTTACAGAAAACACAATAACTGCCGGCTTAACAGTATTAGAAAATAATATTTTTTTCAATAATGGGATACTTGTAGAATCAGGTTTAATTGAAAATATGGCACAAACAGTGGCATTGCATACAGGATATGATTATTTTTTAAAAAATGAACAAGCGCCTACGGGCTATATTGGGTCAATTAAAAAGATTAAAATAAAAGCCTTACCAAAATTAGGAGAGGTGATTATTACAAAAGTGAAAATTTTACAAGAATTTATGGGTGTAACTATGGTTGAAATAGAGGTTTTTGATGCTCAAAATAATCAAATAGCTGTTGGAAATATGAAAACGGTTATAGCAAAATAAAATGAGTGATATTTCTAAACTAGATATTAGTAAGTTTTTGCCACATCGAGCACCATTTTTGTTAGTAGATAATGTTTTATCTATTGATGATAATCATGTTACTACATCTTTTTTTATAAATAACAATTGTATTTTTGTAGAAAATAACAATTTCATAGAAGTTGGTTTGTTAGAAAATGCAGCACAAACTTGCTCTTCAATTGTTGGTAAAAGTTATTTTGAAGAAGATGATTTTGAAGGGAAAGGAACTAAATTAATTGGTTTTATAAGTGCAATAAAAAAAGTAACTGTTTTTTCTTGCCCAAAGGTTAATACTAAAATTATTACCAAAGCAACATTAAAATCAAGATTTGATACAGCAAATTATAGTATTAGTACGTTAGTATGTACCATTTTTGATGATAGAGTGAAATTATTGACATGTGAGATGAATTTATTTATTCAAGAAGTTAAATAAATTATGAAAAAAAGTGATGTACCTCAAGATAAAAGTAATTTAGAATCTAAGGATTTTAAAGAGCTTTGTTATGCCGTAAACGATATTGGAGAATATACAACCACTAAAAGTTCAGGATGGGATCCTAAAACAATAGCATTAAATAATGCTATTAAAGATATTAATGAGCGCATTGCTTTAGCAAAACAAAAAGTTAATAAAAAGGAAACGAGTCCTATTGAGTACTACATGGAATTGCATAAAATGGATGTACAAATATTAGCGAGCTATGTAGGGATGTGGAAATGGAGAGTCAAGAGACATTTTAATCCACATCGGTTTAAAAAATTATCCAATAAAACATTACAAAAATATGCAGATATTTTTGAGGTAACCATAACACAGTTAAAAGATATTAATTATGGAAATTAAATTTACACACCATCAATCAGCACATTGTGAGAATGGAGTAGTTTCTAATTTAATGAAATATAACGGTTTTAACGTTAGTGAACCCATGGTATTTGGTATTGGGTCAGGTTTGTTATTTTGTTACATTCCTTTTTTAAAAATTAATCATGCACCTGCAATTACCTATCGTGCAATGCCTGGGTCTATTTTTAACCGTTTTGCAAAACGAGTTGGAATAAAAATTAAACGAGAAAAATTTAATAACCCTAAGAAGGCTCAAATTCGTTTAGATGAAAATTTAGCTAAAAATAATCCAGTAGGATTACAGGTAGGTGTTTATAATCTAACCTACTTTCCTGATGAATATCGTTTTCATTTTAATGCACACAATTTAGTTGTTTATGGGAAAAAAGGTAATGATTATTTAATTAGTGATCCTGTAATGGAAACCGTTACTACTTTAACAGAAAAAGAGTTAGAAAAAGTACGTTTTGCTAAAGGTGCTTTTGCTCCTAAAGGACATATCTATTACCCAGTTGATTTTCCTGAAAAATTAGAGTTAAAAAAAGCCATTGTAAAAGGGATTAAGAGTACATGTAAAGATATGTTAGCTCCAGTGCCAATTGTTGGAGTTAAAGGAATTCGTTTGGTTGCAAAATTAATACGTAAGTGGCCTAAAAAGAAAGGAGTAAAAGTAGCTAACCATTATTTGGGTCAAATTGTACGCATGCAAGAAGAAATTGGTACAGGTGGTGGAGGTTTTCGTTATATTTTTGCGGCATTTTTGCAAGAATCTAGTGAGATTTTAAAAAATAGTAAATTACTAGAATTATCGAAAGAGATGACTGAAATAGGTGACTTGTGGAGAGATTTTGCCTTAGAAGCTTCTCGAATTTATAGAAATAGAAGTGCTAAATCAGATGCTTATAATAAAGTAGCTACAGAGCTAGAAGTTATTGCAAATAGAGAAGAGGTATTTTTTAAAAAATTAAAGAAATCAGTTTAAATGATTCAAATTCATCAACTATCAAAAAAATATAAAGGTGCTGATAATTTTTCAGTATCTGATTTAGATTTATCTATTACTGATGGAGAAATATTTGGATTGTTAGGCCCGAATGGAGCTGGTAAAACGACACTAATTTCAATGCTTTGTTCATTAATTAAACCCACTTCAGGTACTTTTAAAATTAATAAACTTACTTATCAAATAAATAGAAATGAGTTAAAACAACTTATTGGTATTGTGCCTCAAGAATATGCTTTGTATCCCGAATTAACAGCTTTTGAAAATTTAATGTATTTTGGGAGTATGTACGGCTTAAAAGGTAAAGCATTAAAAAATCAAATAAAATTAGCAATTGAACGCTTAGGGCTATCTGTATTTGCACATAAAAAAATAGACACTTTTTCAGGAGGGATGAAGCGTCGTATAAATTTGATAGCAAGTATTTTACACAATCCAAAAGTTTTGTTTTTGGACGAGCCAACTGTAGGTGTTGATGTGCAGTCAAAAAATGTAATTATAAAATATTTACAAGAGTTAAATGCAAGTGGTACTACTATAATATATACCTCACATCATTTAAATGAAGCAGAAAAATTTTGTGATCGAGTAGCTATAATTGATCATGGTAAAATAATAAGTATCGGTAAACCAAAAGATTTGGTTGCGAATCAAAAAAACGCCAATAATTTAGAAGATGTTTTTATAGCATTAACAGGTAAAGCACTTAGAGATCATGCATAAGTTATTCGCATCAGCATATAAAGAGTTTTTATTATTAACGAGAGATATTGGTGGTATTGCCATATTATTTATCATGCCATTGATATTAATTGTGACAATAACCTTAATACAGGACAGTACTTTTAAGAGTATTAGTGATGCTAAAATTCCAATTTTACTGGTTGACTATGATAAAGGAGATATTGCTCAAAGTATATTAACAGGAATGCGAGATTCAAATACTTTTGAAGTCATTCAAAAAGAATCAGAGCAAATTGCAAAAGAACTTGTTTTTAAAGGAGATTATCAATTAGCGATAGTAATTCCAGCGAATTTATCATCAGACCTATCATTGAAAGTAAATCAAAATGTTGATGGTATTTTGGCTAAGTTTGGCGTGTCAGAAGAAGTAACGCCTTCAATAAAAAAGAAAATTAAAAAAAAAGAAGTAAAACTATATTTTGACCCAGCAACTCAGTTAACTTTTAAAAGTTCCGTTAAAAATGGTATTGATAAAATGATTGCTAAGATAGAAACACAATCTATTTATAAAGCTTTTCAATCACAAATTACGGATGATGCTTCAGAAGCTATTTTTGATACGGATAGTTTTATAAGTTTTAAAGAAATTACATTAAAAGCAGGGGAAGATGAAGTTAAACCAAACTCAGTACAACATAATGTGCCTGCATGGACATTATTTGCAATATTTTTTATAATTGTTCCGTTATCCATAAATATGGTTAAGGAAAAAAGTCAAGGTACTTTGGTGCGCTTACGTACTAATCCAGTTAGTTACGCTACTGTTTTAGGAGGTAAAACAGTGGTGTATTTAGCAGTTTGTTTAATACAATTTATACTCATGTTATTAATTGGAGTGTATTTATTTCCAGCTATAGGTTTACCTGCATTGGATGTATCTGGTAGGTTGCCGTTATTGTTTGTAGTCGCTTTTTTTTCAGGTTTAGCAGCAATAGGTTTAGGGTTGTTATTAGGTACTGTAGCAAAAACACAAGAGCAGTCCGCACCATTTGGAGCCACATTTGTTGTTATTTTAGCAGCAATGGGAGGGGTTTGGGTTCCTGTTTTTGCAATGCCAAAAATGATGCAATTAATATCTAATTTGTCACCTATGAATTGGGGGTTAAATGGATTTTATGATGTATTTTTGCGAAAAGCAACCTTAGTGTCAATATTGCCAGAAATCGGGTTATTATTTTCCTTTTTTATCCTAACAACATTAATTGCAATTGTATATAATGAAAAGAAAAATGCAGTTTAAAAAAGCTAATGAAATAGCGTTTGAAAGTACCGTAAGGGTACGATTTACGGAAACAGACCCATTGGGGATTGTTTGGCATGGAAATTACATACAATATTTTGAAGATGGCAGAGAAGCTTTTGGTAGGCATCACGGTATTTCTTATCTACACCAAAAAGATTATGGGTTTATGACTCCAATAATAGAATCTTCTTGTAAGCATCGATTACCGTTAATGTATGGTGATATTGCAACAATAAAAACCTATTTTGTGGATAGTCCTGCTGCAAAAATGATTTTTAGATATGAAATTTATAATCCAAATAACGAAATCGTTTGTACAGGTAAAACAGTACAGGTGTTTGTAGTAAATAAAGAAGAATTGTCACTAACCATTCCTAAATTTTTTATGGATTGGAAACAAAAAGTAGGCTTGTTAAATGCGTAAAGTATATTTGTCATATAATAATATTATTTCATCATTAGGTTTTACTAGTAAAGCTGTTGTAGAAAAAATTCATAATGAAACTTCTGGTTTGAAATTAGTTGATGATAAGTCAATTTTACCAAACCCTTTTTATACGTCATTAATAGAAACCGATACGTTAAAAGAAAATTTTTCTAAAATAGGAGAAGTTGATCAGTATACGCGTTTAGAGCAAATGATGATTTTATCTTTACAAGATATTATATCAAAAGGAGACCTTAAATTAAATGACCGCACAGGTTTACTAATCTCTACCACAAAAGGAAATATAGACGCATTAGATGCAGACAATTCATTTTCAGAGGATAGAGCCTATTTATCAGAACTAGGAGCTCAAATTCAAAATTTCTTTGGTTTTAAAAATAAAGCTATAGTTGTTTCTAACGCATGCGTATCAGGAGTTTTATCTGTAGCAATAGCAAAAAGATATATTAATCAAGGACTTTATGATAATGTTTTTATTGTAAGTGGTGATGTGGTTACGGAATTTATTTTAACAGGTTTTAACTCTTTTCAAGCGTTAAGTACTGAAAAATGTAAGCCATATTCTAAAAATAGAACAGGTATAAATATTGGAGAAGTAGCAGCTAGTGTATTAGTAACATCTGATAAAACAAAGTTAACGGATGAAGCAGTTGAAATATTAGGAGAAGCTTCATGTAATGATGCCAATCATATTTCAGGTCCTTCTCGTACAGGTGAAGGTTTATATAGAAGTATTCAGTCTGCGCTACGTCAATCAAAATTAACAGCATCTGACATTGATTATATTTCTGCTCACGGTACCGCAACAAATTATAACGATGAAATGGAGGCAATTGCTTTTAATAGGGCAGATTTAGCTAAAGCACCTCTTAATAGTTTAAAAGGTTATTTCGGACATACTTTAGGAGCATCAGGATTATTAGAAACCATAGTAGGGATGCATTCATTGGCTAATAATATGCTATACGCTTCATTAGGTTTTGATGTGTTAGGGGTATCAAAACCAATAAATGTGATTCAGAAAACAACACATAAAATAGTAAATACATTTTTAAAAACTGCATCTGGTTTTGGAGGATGTAATACAGTAGTAATTTATAATAAAATAAAACAAACATGTTAAAACAACCCATAAGAGCAATAGATGCTATACAAGAAGCGCAAAAGATAGCTTTAGGGCCTTTCTTATTTCAAGCAGTAGTTGCATTACGTAAATTAAAGGTTTTTGATGTAATTTTTGCTAAAAGAAAAAAAGGAGGAATATCTATATCAGAAATAGCTAAAGAATTATCAATTAGTGAATATGGTATTGGAGTTTTATTAGAGATAGCAGAAAGCTCAGATGTGGTATTAAAAAACGAGAAAGGAAATTTTGAACTCACAAAAACAGGATATTTTTTAGCCTATAATGAAACAGTTAATGTAAATTTAAATTTCACAAATGAAGTATGTTATGAAGGTTTATTTCATTTAACGGAAGCAATAGCAATAGGAAAACCTTCAGGGTTAAAAGTTTTAGGAGACTGGAATACTATTTATGAAGGTCTATCTCAATTAACACCAGAAGTTCAAAAATCTTGGTTTGAGTTTGATCATCACTATTCAGATGGGGTTTTTCAAGAAGCCTTACAGTTTGTATTTAAAAAGAACCCAAAAGCAATTTTTGATGTAGGTGCAAATACAGGTAAATTTGCAGTAGCTGCCTGTAATTACAATACGGATGTTACAGTGAAAATGGTAGATTTACCAGGACAATTAAAAAAAGCACTTACCAATGTTAAATTAAATGGTTTTGAAAATAGAGTAACACATCATCAAATAGATTGGTTGTCTGATGAAGTTAGTATTCCTAAAGGAGCAGATTTAATTTGGATGAGTCAGTTTTTGGATTGTTTCTCAGAAGATGAAGTCGTAAAAATATTAAGTACTTGTGTTGCATCAATGGATGATAATGCTGAGTTATTGATAATGGAAACCTTTACGGATCGTCAAAAATTTGATAATGCTAAATTTATTTTAGAAGCAACATCATTATATTTTACAGTAATGGCAAACGGAAACAGTAAAATGTACCCTGCAAGTGTATTTTTAAAATTAGCAGATAAAGCTGGTTTGGTAGTGCAAGAAGATATTGCAGTAGGTGAATATCATACCATATTAGTCTGTAAAAAGAAGTAAAATGAGTATTGATCGTTATTTTATAAAATCATATTGCAGTATTAAAAATAATACCGTTACTTTAAATGGAGAAGTTCTTTATCAAGATAATGATTCAGATTTTTTATCCTTTATAAAGTCGGCATATAAAACAAAATTGACAAAGTATCCAAAATTTTTTAAAATGGATGCACTGAGTAAATTGGGTTTTTTAGCGGCAGATGTTTTATTAAGTAATGAAGGGGTAACTCCTGAAAAAGAAGAAAATATTGCTTTAGTATTTGCAAACAAAGCATCAAGTTTGGATACCGATAGAAAACATCAAAGTTCAATACAGGATAAAGATAATTATTA
>CAZSQD010000066.1:0-11080 GCA_964608925.1 uncultured Kordia sp. | reverse complement strand
AGTTGTTATTTCCAGGTAAAATAAAAGTATATGGTCCTGGTAATGCTCGTTTTAATACTTTAAAAACTGAATTGTCAATTTGCTGCACATAATCACTCAAATTACTTAAATCATGACAAACAAATGAAAAGTTTGCTTTTTCAAGTTTCACTCCTTTTATAGCTGCAATACGTTCCAAACCTCTTGTTTTGGTAATATCACATCCTAAACCATAAACGGTATCAGTAGGATAAATTACCAATCCTCCCTTTTGTAAAACCTGCACTACTTTTGCAATTTCTTTAGGATTTGGATTATCGTTATATATTTTTATAAATTCGCTCATGTGGTTATTATTAAAAAATTGAATGATTAAAGTATTAAAATATTTTATCTATTAATTGTTTTAATCGTTTTGCTGTATTTGATTTTTTCACCACTACGGGTAGTGCTTGTAATTTGAAACTACTAATTGCTGCGATTTCTTGTTTAAATGTACGGTTTTTTAAGTGGTTACTTAATAAAAAAGAACTGATTTTAGCGTTCCATTCCTCCTTATTTCCCCAATAATGCCCTATTTCTTTTTCACACTCTATAAACTTTTCTTGCTCTTGCAATACTATTGAAAAAGAGAGTTGCTCTACCAATTTCTTTTTAATATTGGTTTCATATATTTTATCTGATAGTGCTAAAATTAGTTTAATATATGCTTCATTATTTTGTGCAGGAATACCTATAATACCTGCGTTCCACATGCATAGGTTTGGCTTTATTTTTATACTACTAAACGTTTTATTTTTTATACTTTTCCAAATAGATTTTTGCGTGTTTTTTCTGGATTCGGATAACCTCCCCTCATTAACATGCAGTAAATAATAATTTTCTGATAGTTGTTTTTGAATAGTGTTTAAAGAATTTACAACAAATGTGTCAGAATCTAAATACAATAATGATTGACTTGGGTATTTATTTATAACAAAATCTAAAGCTTTTATTTTAGCTCTAAAAATATAATTGTATTTCCCTTTCCAACGGGTTAATGTTTCATCATCAATCAACTCTACTATCAACTTATCTGATTGGATATTCTCATAATAGTCAGGAGCATCTGTAATAACAATAATGTTACCAAAACTATCACCACCGTTTGCTAACAGTGTTAAAATTGAAAAATTAGCTTGCTGGTGTATTGCCAATTGATTTCCGAAAACTAAATAGACTATATTCATTTTTTTATTTGATAATATCTAATTTTGCGAAACGCAATAACAAGCGTTTTAATCCGCCATTTTCAAAATTTATTTCTGCTTTTTTATCAGCTCCAACACCTTCTAAACGTGCTACAATACCTTTACCAAAACGAATGTGTTTTACCATATTACCTACCTCCAAACTATTTCCTAAATTGGGGTTTGCAACACCACCACTTACTGCTGGTCTTATCTTTCGTAATTTACGAGACGCTGCTTCACTACTATAATTTTTTGGTGTACCTGAAATGGGTTTCTTTAAACGCAACTTGCTTTTATCTACTTCTTCAAAAATATCACTATCCAACATGGGTTTAAACCTACGTTGATGTAATGGTGTTATGTATTCAATATATTTTTCATCTATTTCATCTAAAAAACGACTCGGTTCAGCATCTATTAATTTTCCCCAGCGATACCTACTTTCTACGTACGTTAAATACGCTTGTTTTTCAGCTCTAGTTAATGCTACATAAAATAACCTACGCTCCTCCTCTAACTCGCTACGGGTATTCATACTCATACCTGAAGGAAATAAATCTTCCTCCAAACCAACAATGTATAAATACGGAAACTCCAACCCTTTTGACATATGAATGGTCATCAATGCAACCCTGTCTTCATCGCCAGTATCTTTATCCATATCCGTTGCCAATGCAACATCTTCTAAAAACTCCGCTAAACCACCTGTAGCATCGGCAATTTCACGTTGTTCTTGCACAAAATCTTTAATACCATTCAGCAACTCTTCAATGTTTTCCATTTTAGCAATTCCTTCTGGTGTACCGTCTTTTTTAAGTTCTTGCAACAATCCTGTTTTTTTTGCAATATGTTCTGCAATTTCAAAAGCGGTAGCGGTTTGGTTGAGTACTTGAAAACTTTGTATCATAATTACAAAATTATCTAACTTGTTACGTGTACCTTTATTAATAGCTAGTTCTGGTAGTTTTGCTAAATTTTCCATTACCGTAAAAATAGAACGCTTGTAATGGTTTGCCGTAACGGTTAAACGTTCAATAGTTGTAGCTCCAATACCACGTGCTGGGTAATTGATAACTCTTTTTAACGCCTCCTCATCATTAGGGTTTATAATTAAACGTAAATACGCCAATACATCTTTAATTTCTTTACGTTGGTAAAAGGATAAGCCACCAAAAATACGATACGGTATATTACGTTTACGCAACGCATCTTCCATTGCTCTTGATTGTGCATTGGTACGGTATAAAATGGCAAAATCGCTATTTTTTAGCTGATGTTCCATTTGGTTTTCAAAAATTGAAGCGGCTACAAAACGCCCTTCTTCTCCGTCATTTATTAGACGGTTAATTTTTACTTTTTCACCATCTTCATTATGTGTCCAAACTTCTTTATCTAATTTAGTTTTATTGTGTTCTATAACTGAATTTGCTGCTTCTACAATGTTTTTTGTTGAACGATAATTTTGCTCTAACCGAAACATTTTTACATCGCTATAATCTTTCTGGAAATTTAAAATATTGTTGATATTGGCTCCACGAAACGCATAAATACTCTGTGCATCATCACCAACCACACATATATTCTGAAACTTATCTGCCAATGCACGTACTATTAAATATTGTGAGTGATTGGTATCCTGATACTCATCAACCAAAATATAACGGAAACGGTTTTGGTATTTTGCTAATACTTCAGGAAAACGGGTTAACAGTTCATTGGTACGCAACAACAAATCATCAAAATCCATTGCGCCACTTTTAAAACATCTATCCACATATTCTTGATAAATTTCTCCCATACGTGGGCGTTTTGCCATAGCATCTGCTTCTTGCAACTCTCCGTTTTTAAGGTAAGCACTTACGGTAACTAAACTATTTTTATAGGATGATATACGGCTGTGTACTTGCTTGTATTTATACACATCTTTATCTAATCCTTTTTCTTTAATAATAGCTGAAATTAAGCGTTGCGAATCTTGCGTGTCATAAATGGTAAAGTTTGATGGATAGCCTAAATGATGCCCTTCAATACGTAAAATTTTTGCAAAAACGGAGTGAAACGTACCCATCCATAAGTTTTTAGCTTCACTAATACCTACAATTTTAGCAATACGCCCTTTCATTTCTCGCGCTGCTTTATTGGTAAAGGTTAATGATAATATATTAAAAGGATCTACTCCTTCACTCATTAAATAGGCAATCCGAAACGTAAGCACTCTGGTTTTACCAGAACCTGCTCCTGCAATAACAATCATGGGTCCATCCTTATGTAAGGTTGCCTCTTTTTGCGCGGTATTTAATTGTTTTATATATTCTTGTATGTTTGTTTCCATTGTTACAAAAATAAGCTACTTGAGGTCTAGTTTTATTAGTTTTAAAAAAAGTTATTCACTAAATTTTAAAAGGTATATCTACTCTAAAATAATGAAATAATAAAGAGTGTTATTATACCAATTTAAATACTATCCATAAAATAGGCTCCTAATTTATTACAACTATATCTACCTGATAGGGCTATAAATTTAAAGTTCGCAAAGTTTATAACTTTGCGAACTTTAATACCTAAAAGAAAGTCGTATACTTCACTATTCTTGCTCCTCAGAAACATGCACTCCTTTGGTTAAAAAATAAATTCCCATTACTAATAACCATAATGATTTAATGTGAAAAATAGGTTTATAAACCTCAAAATTATCAGGTATTGCTAAAATAATAGCCATTGCTACAAAACCTAAAATAGCGGTAAACCAACCTAACCATTTAGCAATAATATTCCATTTAATAAATGCAGTTCCTAAAAGCACTAAACCTACGCCTGAAAATATTCTACCAAATCTAATAAAATAAGTAACGTATTGGTTGGTAAAAAGTATTCCATCTATAAATTCCTGAATTTCTTGAGGAGATTTTCCTATTGTTTTTCCAACACCCCAAGCTCCAAAATTATAATAGAAAGCAGTACCTATTGCTAAAACAAAAGTACCCACAATAATCATTCCTATACCAGGAAATAAAATTGCTCTATATGGTTTTACTGAAAGATAGGACGACATTGAAAATAATGCTATTGCCATAGTTACCCAACCAAAAATATGTATTCTAAACATCCAAATCCAAGTCCAAACGCTTTTACTTACTTCGGTAAAATCTTCGGCAACAATATACTCTCCTAAGTGATGTGGAGAAAAAGCCCAACCACCCCATAATAAAACTGCTGCTGCAATAAAGGACCAACCTGTAAATTTTGTTTCTAAATCATTTTTCATTTGTAATCTATTTTTTTAGTTATCGTTTTGCAATATATCATTTTTAAAAATAACACCAAATATTCACAATCTAAAACAATTATAAATTCCTCTAAAATAATAGTTGCATCGTACCCATAAATATCCTTACTTTTGATTTATAGGCAACAGCCTAAATAAAAAAAGACAATATGGAACAAATTTTAAGCTTTTTAGGTCAAATTTCTTGGTGGTTATGGATTATCATTGGGATCGCAATGGTTGCTATACGTGATGTGTTTTTTAATAAAGACCATACTATTAGTCACAACTTTCCTATTTTTGGGCATTTGCGTTATCTATTTGAAAGTATTGGACCTGAAATGCGACAATATTTTGTTGCTAACAACCGTGAAGAGTTGCCTTTTAACCGTATTGAGCGTGGTTGGATATATGCTTCAGCAAAACACGAAAACAACTATGAAGGTTTTGGTACCGATAGAGATATTTACGCGCACCAACACATTTTTATCAATAATGCGATGATGCCGTATCAAATAGGCAAAAATCACCCTAACATTATTGATAAGTCGTTTTTACCCTGTGCAAAAGTAATGGGAGAATTTAACAAACGTAAAAAACCGTTTCGTCCCGCATCTGCAATTAATGTTTCGGCAATGAGTTTTGGTTCTTTATCAGCAAAAGCAATAGCTTCTTTAAACAAAGGTGTGCAATTAGCAGGAGCATATCATAATACAGGTGAAGGTGGTTTAAGTCCATATCATAGTAATGGTGGAGATGTTATTTTTCATTTTGGTACGGGATATTTTGGTGTACGTGCTGCAAATGGTGGTTTTTCAATGGAAAAATTGGTGCAATTAGTAAAGGATAATCCGTTTATAAAAGCAATAGAAGTTAAAATATCTCAAGGAGCAAAACCAGGAAAAGGTGGCGTTTTACCTGGAGCAAAAATTACGGCAGAAATTGCAGGTATTAGAGGCGTGGAAATTGGCAAAGATGTATTATCACCTCCCAACCATAAAGCGTTTAGTAATGTAGCCGAAATGGTGGTATTTATTGAACAAATTGCCGCTGCAACAGGTTTACCCGTAGGTATAAAGGCTGCAATTGGTAAATTAGAACAATGGGAAGAGTTGGCAGATATTATGAAAGCTACAGGTACGGGACCCGATTTTATTACCGTTGATGGTGGTGAAGGTGGTACAGGTGCTGCCCCACCAAGTTTTGCTGATCATGTAAGTTTGCCATGGGTATATGGTTTTAGTGACTTGTATAAATTATTTCAAAGTAAGGGTTTAAGTGAGCGAATTGTATTTATTGGTAGTGGAAAATTAGGTTTTCCAGCAAAAGGTGCAATGGCATTTGCAATGGGTGTTGATGTGATAAATGTTGCGCGTGAAGCTATGATGAGTATTGGTTGTATACAAGCGCAAGTTTGCCATACCAACCGTTGCCCTTCTGGTATTGCTACACAAAGTAAATGGTTGCAAAACGGAATTAATATTCCATTAAAATCAGAGCGATTGGCTCAGTATTTTAAAACCTTTAGAAAGGAATTGATTGAAATTACACACGCTGCGGGTTATGAACACCCATGTCAATTTAAAATGACGGATATTGATGTCAATGTAGACGATCACAACTTATCAAAAGAGTTGGATAAAACGTATATGTATGAAAAAACAGCAGTACCGTTTACAAATATGCAAACATTGAAAGATTGTCAATATTTGGGTGGAAAATCTTCCAAATAAACTTTATCTCCCCAAGGGTATGAGGATTATTATTTAAAGGAAATCATCAAAGTATTATACCTTACCAATTACAATTGGCAAGGGCTATCTCTTTGGGATTAAAACAAACTTAAAAATGCTTTTTTATTAGTTTTAGAAATGGGTACGCGTTGTTGGTTTTCTAAAATGATATAACCTTCGTTTTCAAAATTACATACTTTACTTAAATTTATAATGTGCGATTTATGACACTTAAAAAACGTAGTACTCAATATTTTTTGAAATTTACCTAAATTATATGAACTTGTAATGACCTCCCCACTTTGTAAATGTAATTTAGTATAACCTTCATAGCCTTCTAAATGATACAACCGATCTTGTGGAATAAAAGAAATTCCTTTTGAAGTAGGTATCATTATTTTATTACTTTCAGATATGTTTTGGGTGAGTAATTTTACTAATTTTTCATTTTGTAAATACTCATTTGATTTTTGAATTACATCAATTGCCTTATTTACTGCTATCTTTAAATCGTCATTAGCTACTGGTTTTAAAAGATAATCCGTTGCGTTTTGTTTAAAAGCTGCTATAGCATACTCACTATAAGCGGTTACAAATATAACTTGGAAATTGATGGTATTCAACTTTACTAGCAACTCAAAATCGTCAATACGTGGCATTTGAATGTCTAAAAATAAAATTTGAGGAAGGTTTTTATTGATGGCCTCAATTGCTTTTTCAGGCTGTTGGTAGCATCCTAAAATTTCTATTTCTGGAAATAAAATTTCTATTTTTTTACGGAGTCCTTTTAAGTTTGAAACCTCATCATCAACTAATACGGCAGTTATTGTACTCATAGTTTTGTAATTGTAAAAGTGCTTATATTCCCTTTATTTTTTTGTTGAGGATGTAATTCCTCCATTTTATATTTGATATTCCAACTTTGATAGGTGTTTAAAAACTTCAATCGGTTTTGTAACACTTGTGATGAGTTTTTATTTTTATGGGTTCTGTTTTTAGTATTTACTATACCTACACCGTCATCTATAATTTCTACTTTAAAAGTGTCTTCTTTTAAATATATAAAATTTAAGGTAATTTTACCGTTTTCTATTTTATTAAATACGCCATGGTTTACTGCATTTTCAACTATGGGTTGTAATAGCATTGTGGGAATTTTTGTTTTATGTAATTGTAATTTAGAATCTATACTAAACTCAAAACTTAACTTTTCTTTAAAACGGAGTTTTTCTATTTCTAAATAAGATTGCAATAATTTTATTTCATCTTTTAAGGTAATTTCTTTTTCTTTGGCTAACTCAAAAAAGGACCTAATTAATCTTGAAAATTTAATTAAATAGGTTTCTGATGCTTCAAAATTATTTTCATTAATATAATATTGTATGGCAGAAAGGGAATTGAATACAAAATGTGGATTCATTTGACTGCGCAACGCATACAACTCTTGTTCCGCCATTTTTTGTAATACCAGTGCATCTTTCTTTAATTTTTGTTGATACCTTTTACTTAAAAAATATAATAGTAATACGCATAAAATTACTAGCCCAATTTTAAAGCTATTGGTTTGCCACCAAAGTGGTTGCACTATAAATGTTACTTGTTTTGTTTTATTATTAGACTTTAGGTTTAATTGATAAGTGTTGGGTTGTAAATCAGCAAATGAAATTTGTTTAGATGTTGTTTGTGTCCAATGGTTTTGTATAGGTGCTAATTGATAACTGTAATTTAAGTTTTCATTTTCAGAAAAATCTATTGTTGCTGTTGTTACTTCAAAAGTATTATTTTTTACATATTGAACCGCTGCTGTATTTTTAATTTTTTTACTATTGTACTGCATTCTATCAACATATATATCAATAAAAGAGAGTGCATTTTCTTTTTGAATAGGTATTATAGAAACTCCTCCATTACTACTAACAATTAGCTCATTATTGATTACATAAACCGAATTTGCATTTTTTAAGAGTAAGCCATCATTTTCCGTATAGCGTGTTATAAATTTATAATTATTAATTGCATCTTTTTTGTAATGTAAAACACCTATATTAGTGGCTATCCATAAATTATCATGTTCATAAAAAGAATCATTTATGCTTAAATATTGGGTTTCTTTTAAAGGGGTTATTGTTTTTAAATTAGTTAAAAAAGCACCGTAGGAATCAGTACCTACCAATAATACATTATCCTCTAACTTATTTAAACTTAAAATTGGTTTGGCATATAATTTACTAGATTCTTTAAAAACTAACGCTTGTATGCTATCATTTTTTAATACTTTTAAACCATTAGATGTTGCTATAATTAATTTATTTTTAAAGGGTAAAAAGGTGCGTATACCATTAGATAAATATTCTTTATTTACATTCAAATTTTTCAAGTTTAGCTTATTTAAACCATTAGTGAAATTACCGTATAAATACCCTTTAAAAAACACTAATTGTCTTGCTGTTTCGTTTAAAAAATTATGAATCTCTAACGTATACAATGTGCTTTCACTGCCTTTATATATACTAGTGATTTTATTAGACGTTATAAAATATTTTGTATTCAACTCATTTACATCAAAAACACCATACGCATAATTGGTTTCTTTACGGTAGAGCGTAAAATGTTTAGTACCACTATCATATTGATAAAACCCTTTATCCAAAACTGTTGTAATAAGGTGGTTGCCTACTTTTTTAATTTTCCCTACTTTTTCATTTATTAAATTATAAGCCGCGTTTTGCTTAGACTTAGGTAGTTTATAAACACCATTGGTAAAAGTTGCTACCCATAAGTTATCTTGTTTATCAATAAACGAAAAATGTGCTTTTAACTTACTAGGTATGTAACGTATGTTAACCAAATTAAAGTTTTTATCTAAAACGGAAACAAATCCTTTCCCCGTAATTTGTATTTGATTATTAACGACGTGCATTCGTACATATTTTGATTTTTTTATACGTATGACATCTTTAAAAAAGGTGGTCTTCAATTTAAAATTATTTAAATTTAAAATGGAGTATGATGCATCTGACAACCAAACATAAATGCTGTCATTTACTTGACCACGAGTGTGTGACATTGTGATTTCAAAATTGAACTTTATCTTTTTTATTAATTGTTCTTTTTTATCAAAAAAAAGAAGGTTGGGTTTATTTTTTGAAAATTGAAACCGATCTAATTTATTGTGTTTTAAAAATGTTCTATATTCTTTTTGTGGAGAATAAACTCCATAAATACTTTTACTTTCCCAATGGTTGTTTTTTAGCTCATAGTGATTTATTGAATTATTAAACGTAATTTCATTACCTACAATGTTTCTATTCATAGGGTTAAAAATTTCATCTTTAACCGTACTAGGAAAAGCATAAATACTATCCTTATCTATATACCCAATTTTTGGTGATTTTGAAAAATACCATACTTTACCGTTTGGCGTGGTAACTATATTCCAAATATCATTAGTCGGCAAACCATCTCTAATGGTAAATTCTTTAAAATTGGTTCCGTTATATTTTACCATACCTTTATCTGTTATTATCCAAATAAAGCCCTGATAATCTTGTGTTATACGGTATACGTGATTACTGGGTAACCCATTTTTTGTATTGTAATGCGTATACTGTTGCGCACAAGAAAAACTCCATATCAAAAATAATAGTATTGTGATATGGAGTTTTTTGGCTTTCAAAAATTTAAGTTTTAAGATTGGGTTAATTTATAAGCATAAATATAGGTATTAATCTAATATAATTCCTAATGTTCCTGTATAATGCCCTGTAATTTGAATACCTGAAGTGTCAATAAAAGTATAGTCAACATCAATAGTACTGTTTGCTGGCGTTGTATAATCTATATTTATAGCATTTATGGTTACTTGTGGTCCCACAGTACCTGGATAATGCCAAATACCTATTGTTTCTGGAATATTATGAAAATTAATTCCGTTTTGAGTACCTAAAATAGTGGTACTGGTTTGTAATGTATGGCTTATAAAAGAATCTTGACTAAAACCTGTTGTAAACGGTGTTATTATACTTGAAGCAATATATGTATTACCTGCTGTAATTGGTCCTGTTGTTAAACTTGGGTTAGATGCTGCCAATGCTTTTAAGTGTACTAATTTAGTAGTGTTTGTACTATAAGCATACGCATAACCTACTCCTACATCTCCAAAAGTATCGGTCATTCTCCCATCCGAAAGGAAGAGACTGTAATAATCTGGATATCCATCATTATTAGCATCATTTTGATCTATGCTAACATACGCATTAGGGGTTGGGTAAAATGTTGTACCTATTGTAAAACCATCAGTTGGAGCTAGTGGTGTGGTTTGTGCATCGTCATTACCATCACAACTAAAAGTTATAATTGATAACATAATCATTGCTAGTATTTTTATTGTATTTTTCATAATTGTTTTGTTTAATGTTAATCTAATATAATGCCAAATGAGCCTTCATAATGCCCTATAATACCGTTATAATTATAGTCTACATTTATAGTGCCTGTTTGAGCTTGAATATTGTAATTATAATTATTAATGGTCATAATTGGATTTCCGTTTTGAGCTATTGGAACTACGGTATTATCTCCTTGACCAAATTGCACGCCACTACTATAAACACCTAAAGGCAAAATATTTCCGTTTGTTACAATTACCGAATCACTATCTCCTCCAACATACGCTATACCCGTTTGAATGTTTGGGTAGCTTGGATTGGTAATACTCGGGTTTTCTTGTTCTCTAACATTTATGAATACCCAATTTGTAGTATTTAAACTGAATAGGTAATCATCTGTTACACCGCTGTTAAGACTTGGTGGATTATCAGACATTCTACCATTGGTAAAAAACAAATTAAATTCGTCAAGGTTAGGGTCAA
>CAZSQD010000065.1:0-11098 GCA_964608925.1 uncultured Kordia sp. | reverse complement strand
TAATATTGGTGTCGGATATTAAGAGCTGTTTCTTTTAATGCCGTTTCATATAAAATATCATATTCCCTATTTTTAAAATGCGTATAATTTGGACCGTTAGGAGTGAAATTTTTACTATAAAATAACGATAAATAATTCTCGGCATCAGGATAATCAGCAATCCAGCTGGCTCTAAATAAAGGTAGTTTACCCGTTGCTTTTTCTTCACGTAGGGTAGAGGAGGTTAGTAAGTCAATTTTTACGGATAACCCTATTTTTTCTAATTCACGTTGTATGTATTCACACAAATCAACATATAAACTATTGGTAGCAATAGTAATTTTCGGATTTGAAATTCCTGTTTCTTTTTTAAACTGATTAATTAAAGCAATTGCTTTTTTAGGCTGGTAATCATACCCTTTTTGATTATTAAAAGAGGGCAATCCTTTAGGTATAAAACCATTTACGGCAGGAGTGCCAATACCGTTGCGTAAATAGGTAATCATTTTTTGCCTATCAAAACCATAGTTTACCGCTTTACGGATTAACACACTCTGTATTTCTGGTTGATTGGTTTCCATATAAAACCCCAAATATTCAGTGTTTAAATAATCACCAGAAACCATGTTTACGGTAGCTTTGTATTTGTTACGTAATTTCCCATCTGCAGTTAATAATTCATCTTTATAAGAAGGTGCTAAGCCAGATATAAAATCAAATTTTCCTTGAGCAAATTGTAAAAACTCACTTTGTTTATCGGTTAAAAAACTAATAGCAACCGCTTCTAAGTAGGGTAGTTGTTTTCCGTTAGCATCCGTTTCATAATAATATTTGTTTTTTCTAAATACCAATTTGGTATTTTCTTCCCACCGTTTAAAATAAAAAGGACCTGTACCAATAGGGTTTGCTCTAAAATTAGTTCCATAAAAATCAATAATTTCTTTGGGTACTACGGAGCAGTATTTCATGGTTAATAACCCTAAAAATGCAGGGAAAGGTTGTTTTAATGTTATTTGAAAAGTAAAATTGTCAATGGCTTTAAAATGTGCTACTTGCTGTAAAACCCATCTACCTGGTGAAGCTACTTTATCATCTAATAAACGGTTTAAAGAATATTTAAAATCTAGTGCGGTTGCTTGCCTTTTTCCTTTAAAAATTTTATGTTCATGAAAAAAAACATCTTTTCTTAACGTAAATGTATACGTTTTAGCATCATCACTAATATGCCAACTTTTTGCAATATCGGGTTGAATATTAAGATTGTCATCCAATTGTACCAAACCATTAAAGATTTGGTTACATGCCCAAATATTTGCTTTGTCTTTTGAAAAAGCAGGATCTAAACTGCTAATATTTTTGTATTCGTTATATCTAAACACATCCGCATCAGTATATTTTGATTGCGTTTTACTACAAGAAAATAGTAGTACTGTAAAACCTAAAAAAGTAATGAATTTTAAATATAATATGTGCGTGTATTGCTTCAATTTTTATAAATTAATTTGATACAAACGATCCAAAAAACCTGTGTTTTTACAAATTTCTTCTTTTTGCAAGATGAACCCTGATTTTTTAAGAATTTTTTCCGAAGCTATGTTTTTAGCATAAACCTCACCAATTAATGTTTTATAGTTTTTAGATTTTGCATATTTTAAAAGACCGTCAAGTACTTCAAAACCGTAACCATTGCTCCAGTATTTTTCTAAAAAACGGAAACCTACTTCCTCATTAATTTCGTCATAATCAATAAGCGCCACCGTACCTAAAAAAGCATCATCCTCTTTTCTAATTACTGCCCATACCCAAAATCGGTTATTTGGTTGTGCGTATTTTGAAATGCAATCTGCCAAATCTAACACATCTTCTGCATAGGTTTTTATACCACTATCCGTATAAATCATCACCTTTTTATTGGCGTGCATTTCATGAAACGGATTAATATCCGAAGTTTTTAATTTTCTAACCTGTAAGCGTTCCGTTTCAAAAATCATAAGCAGTAATTAGCAGTAACAAATAAACGAATAAATAAACTATTTATCTTAAATTTGCCCCGCGATTAAATACGATGATAATGAATTCACAAAAAAAAGTAGCGTTTTACACATTAGGTTGTAAATTAAATTTTTCCGAAACCTCTACCATTGCAAGAGATTTTGCAAATGAAGGTTTTAACCGCGTTGATTTTAGTGAACATGCTGATATTTATGTTATAAACACCTGCTCGGTTACTGAAAATGCCGATAAAAAATTTAAAACTATTGTTAAGCAAGCACAAAAAGTAAACCCAGATGCTTTTGTGGCGGCAATTGGTTGTTATGCACAATTAAAACCTACCGAATTAGCAGATGTAAACGGAGTAGATTTAGTATTAGGCGCTACCGAGAAATTTAAATTAACCAGTTATTTAAACGATTTATCAAAAAATGATCAAGGAGAAGTACATGCTTGTGAAATTGAAGATGCCAATTTTTATGTAGGTAGCTACTCCATTGGCGACCGTACGCGTGCGTTTTTAAAAGTGCAAGATGGGTGCGATTATAAATGCACTTATTGTACCATACCATTAGCAAGAGGGATATCACGTAGTGCTACTTTGGAGCAGATTATGCAAAATGCGAAAGAAATTTCAGAAAAAGGAATTAAAGAAATTGTGCTTACAGGAGTAAATATTGGCGATTATGGTAAAGGTGAATTTGGAAACAAAAAACACGAACATACTTTTTTTGAATTGGTACAAGCATTAAATAAAGTGGAAGGCATTCATAGAGTGCGTATCTCATCCATAGAGCCTAATTTGTTAACTGATGAAACAATAGATTTTGTAGCTAATTCGGATAATTTTGTGCCACATTTTCACATTCCGTTACAGTCAGGTTCTGACACCTTACTAAAATTAATGAAGCGTAGGTATTTAACGCAAACCTATATTGGTAGAGTAACAAAAATTAAAACAGTACTCCCGCATGCGTGTATTGGAGTAGACGTTATTGTTGGTTTTCCAGGAGAAACAGATGAAGAGTTTTTAACAACGTATAATTTATTATCAGAGTTACCCATATCTTATTTACATGTATTCACGTATTCTGAAAGAGAAAATACCGAAGCGGTTACAATGACTGGAGTAGTACCAATTAGTGTGCGTAAAAAGCGTAGTAAAATGCTAAGAGGTTTATCTGTTAAAAAACGTAGAGCTTTTTATGAAAGTCAGTTAGGGAGTTCACGTACAGTTTTGTTTGAAGATGAAAATAAGGAAGGGTACATACAAGGGTTTACTGAAAATTACGTAAAAGTAAAAACACCGTGGAATCCTGAATTAGTAAATACATTACACCAAGTACAATTAACCACTATTGATGATGATGGTTTGGTACGGTTTGAGTTTATAGAGTAGAAAAGTTGAAAGTTTATGGTTTGCGGAGATGTCGGTTGTGAGTTGCCAGTTATCAGTTAGTTGAGTTTTTTTTAATTATTCAGGCATTAGTTTCTTCCCTTTGGGAAGAACATTTTTCATTTCCCAGTTGTGAGTTTTCAGTTTCTGGTTTTTTTTTACCAATCGCTATTTCCTTTTCGTTCTTTTCTACTTAATAAATGTTTTCCATTTTTTTCAAATCCCCATCCCTAAATATGGGTATATTTAGCTGATTATCTTGTATTTATACCTCTATATTTTGGTAACTCCGTTTTTTTTTCTTTGCATGATTTTAAACTTAATATAAAAAACAACAATTATGAAAAAGATTTTTTTAAACCTATTTTTAATGGTTTCAGTAGTAGCATTTACAGCTTGTGGTAGTGATGATGATGCAACAACTCCTCCAGTAGGTGTAACAGGTGGTACATTAGTAGTAGATATTGATGGCGTAACAACTACGTTTAATACATTAACAATTAATAGTTACGTATCAAGTGGTGAACCAGCAATTGAATTAACAGCATCTATTGATGGTGGGGCTAATAAGTTAGTGGAAATTGCGGCCTATAATGTAGGGGCTAACGCTATTTATGATTTAAAGTATACTGAAAATGGAGTTGTTAAATATCATTATCACATTGCTACTGGAATTCCAGGTATAACTCACGCATCAAATGTAACAGAGCATACTGCTTCAAAATTCGTTGCCTCTTTTACAGGAAGTATTTTTGATACTATGACAGGAACAACAACTTTTTCATTAGAAAATGGTAGTATTTCTGCAACTTTTTAAATAAAGAAATTAATTTATACACTTAAAAAACCACGCAAATTGCATGGTTTTTTTGTGCTTTAAAATGAATATTTTCAATTCATAATTCTCAATTGAGAATTTAGTATTAAATTTACCATATGAAAATAGCCATTATTAACGGTCCTAATTTAAATTTATTAGGCAAACGCGAAACCAATATTTACGGTAATTTATCTTTTCAAGAGTTTTTTGAAGAAATGATAGCAAAATACCCAGCGGTTACGTTCTCTTATTTTCAAAGTAATATTGAAGGAGAACTCATTAATCAATTACAAGAAGTAGGGTATACTTATGACGGCATAATTTTAAATGCCGCCGCTTACACACATACATCCGTTGGCATAGCAGATGCGGTTAAAGCTATTGAAACGCCTGTTATTGAGGTGCATATATCAAATACATATTCCCGTGAAGAGATTAGGCATAAATCATACATAGCGCCTAACGCAAAAGGGGTTATTGTTGGTTTTGGGTTACAGAGTTATGAGTTAGCTTTACAAAGTTTCTTAACCTTGGGACGATAGCCTTATTAGCGTTCAATGACCTAATGGTCTACAAAAAAAACAGTCTATTTTTTAACCTCTAATTTCTATTTACAACCACTTACGGGTAACTAAGCCAATTAATACTTTTGGTGTTAAAATAATTTTAAAACGTATTTTTTCATTGTAATTGGGTTGTGCTATTTCCCATCCTAAATTGGAAGAAACAGGAAAATACAATTCAAAATAACCTGGTACTAAGTTTAAGTGTACACCTGTGTCATAAACCGCAGTTGGATTACCTGTATTACCTACCAATCCAACATCAGTATAAACAAATATATAACGCCATAAATTGGTGCTTGCACTTGCGGTGGTTATCCAATTATTTGCGGTGTTAGTGGGTAATTTACTTTTAAATCCACCATCGGCAATAATAATTTGTTGACTGTAAATACCTGTACTTTCACTACGCCCGTAATAATCATAATCAAATAAATAATCACTGGGTCTATCTAACGCAAAACTGTAATAATCGGTATTTGTTTTATTGTAGGTAAAAGCTCCTGCAAAAATACGCAAGCTAATTTGACGGTTGTTTTGAAACAATTTTCGGAACCCATAGGTTAACGAGATTTTTCCAAAATCTTTTGCAAATTGCACATCTGCATTAAAACCAGAACTGTTAAATAAATTAGAATTTCCAACACCATATTTTAGGTTTAATACATTGTAATTAGGTGTTGTTTCTCTTATTTCATTAGGTAATAAAGCAGTAGTGTCTTTGTCTTTACGTACGGATACATAACGTGCGGAGGTGTATTGGTAAAAATCAGACCGTAAGTTGTTTTTCTTTTTAAAATTGAAATTTAAAGAAGGTGTAAAGCGTTGGTATCTTAAATTATCTTTGAAATGAAAGTTTTGGTAATGAATACCATAGCTAATACTAAATAATTTTTTATTTTTAAAATGATGTGTTTTTCCAAACCCTAAACTACCAGTAAACTCTTTACTTTTCATGCCGTATAGCGGTTTAATACTATAGGTTAAATTTTTACGTAAAAGTGTTTTATTGGTTAGCCTAATACCTGGTGAAAAGCCATCATATAAATTATAGCCTAATTCTGGTACATAAAATATTTGGTTGTGTTTTGGTGCTTCAGCATCTCTTAAAAAAGACAATTTTAACGGTTTATTAAATAAATGTGGTTTTAAAGTTTTTGTATTGTTACGTTGGTTATATTCCGGTATAATACTTTCATAATTTAAAATAACACGGTCAGGGTTGTGATTGGTAACTTGTACTATTTTAGTACCAAGAAAACCATCAATATAATCTTTACTTATAATTTTACCGTTAATAAGTTGGTATATAGAAATTGGGGTAGTAGCTGTAGTTTTATTTTTTATGGTAATATTTAAATTACTACCTTCTTTTATGGCATCTTTTATGGAATAATCAATACGTTTATCGGTATTAATAAAGTCTTTTAAAAACCAACTAATATCTTTGTTTGTTTTACTTTGTAATAAGGTAATAAAATCTTTTGATTGAATGTCTTTTAACGCATTTTTTATGTAAAAATCAGTAATTGTTTTACGCACTAAATTATTACCTAGATAGTCATCTAAATAGAGTAAACCTACACCCGCTTTATTTTTATTAGAAATATTAGCGTTGTACTTTAACAAGGAATCTTTAGGTGTTTTTATGGGTTGGTCAAGATTTTTACGTGCGGTATATTGGCTAAAATAAAGATATTGTTCGTTAAAATTTTTCTTAGCAATTTCAAAAGAGCGTAACCCCCAAATTTTAGAAAGCGACCCTAATATTTTCATATTTGGATAGTTGTCCTTTACGTATTGTATCATTAAATAGGTTTCCAAGGCATCATTTAACCAAAAATCAGTACGTGGGTTAGTGTTTATAGTGCTTTTAATAAATTTAGTGATGGTACTTTTTAATATTTTAATTTCATATTGAAATCCGTCAGGAAACGGACGTATAAAATTGGGTAATTGGTTTAAGCCATAAACAGGATTTTTACGATAGCAAACATTTGAAAGTAGTATTTTTTGATGCGGATAATCGCCTAATTTATCAACCATAAAATAAGCAATCTTATCATGTATTACAGCCTTTAAGGCGTCTGATAATTTACCGTCATTAATATCAGTTACAAAGGTAAATTTATCCGTTTCAATGTTTTGGAAGTTTTTATTTTTAGTTAAATATAATTCGGAATAAATAGTATTTTTACTTTGTAATGTAGCTGTTTTTAAGGTTGTACTTTTAGTGGTATTGATAACATTAAAAGTACTATTTAAATAGTATGTTTCAGGATACGTTATTGTTAAATTAATATTGCTATTGGGAATGTATAAATCATCTAAATTTTTATGAGAATAATAGCCCCATTTTTTTGACAATAATTTTGCGGGACTGATAAACCATTCTTTTAGTTTGATGTTTTTTTTACTGTCAATTCCAAAACGGGTAAATTTATCTGAGGGGAGTTGTAAATTGTATTTTAAATTTAGCGTAATACTATCCTTTACAGCTAAAGTGTTTGTTAATTGCACCTCAATAATATCTGCTTTTATTCTTTTATAAATTAATTTTTCTTGATCACTTTTTATATAATTGAGTGTAGTAATCCCTTTTTCGCTATCTTTAGCATAATGTAGTTTTCTACTATATTCTTCAGCAAAACGTTTTGCTAAATCAGTTTTATTATTAATGTAAGCGTTATTCCAATCATTTAAATACACGTGTGTTAAAGGGGTGTTAGCGGTATTTATAATTGTAATTTGCTGTTCAATTTGCACCTGATTGTTTTCAGGATTAAAATTTGCCTGAATATCAATTGTATGTTGTGCATTTAGTTGAAAAGAGACACTAAATAGTAGTAGTAGGATTAATTTTTTCAATTGTATTTTGTAAATTTTAATGGTGATTTTTGATTTTTTGAGGTACTTGTATAATACACGCCATTTGCTAATTGCGAAGTGTTTATATGAAGCGTTTTAGTAGTGCCAACAGGTATACTAAAAAGTTGTTGCCCTAATTGATTGTAAATATAAATATTTTGATTTTTTAAATAGTGTGTGTTTACATTTAATACCAATTGGTTTGTAACTAAATTACCTTGTGTAAAGCTAATTAAATTTGGTGTATAATTTTCCAAAGAAACTGTTAAAGTTTGTGTAGTTTCAATTTCTAAAACTACTGGTAGGTGATCACTAAAATTAAATAAATAATCCCTTATGGTTTGTGAATATGTACCGCTGCATACAGGGTCATTTACACTTTTATTATAGCAATTTCCATTATTTCCGTAAGCGGAATAGGTGTTGTTTTTATAATAAACCTCTGCATCTGTTTGTAAGTTTTCTGATAGCATAATAAAATCAAACCGATCATCTAAACCTCCCCAAGAGCCATCACCAATATGTCCATTACCATCTGCAGTAGAAAATACTGCTTGTGTATGTATGTCTTGAAAACTACTACCGTTATGCCAATTACCAAACCTATCAATAGGGTCAACCATAACAATACTATTGGTAACATCTAAAATTTCTTGGTATGCAGGTTCATTGGCGCTATATAAATTAAAATCTCCAGAAAACACTACATAATGATTTGTAGGTACGCTTGCTAAAGCAGTAGTAAATACGTTTACCGAGTTTAAACGTTTGGTTTCATTATTAGGTGCAGAAGCACTATTTTGACCTGCTTTTAAATGGGTAACAAAAACATCTAAATATTTAGGATTAGCTGCTTGATCTACTGTGTTTAATTTAAAAGTATAATGATTAATATCTCTAAGAGTAGTGGGTAAAACTTCTTCAGCAGTTAAAGTTAATTTTTGTGTGTTGTAATATGCCATTTGTTGTAATGGGCTTGAGGTAGATTGATTATCTTCATACATACAAGCTGCGTATCTACCGTCTTGAGTTTGTATAGAATTTAAAATATTAGCACTTCCAGTAGCATTTTCCAATTCGCAAACCATGAATAAATCGGGTTGGTAATCACTTAAAATACCTTCTAAATTTGTAATTCTACTAGGTTGTGTAGTAGGGTAGTGTAACAAATTGTAAAACATTAATTTAACGCGGTCTTGACTAAATGAATTTAATGTTAATAAAAGAGAAAAACCAATGAGTAGTTTAGTTTTCATAAGAAGCAAGTATTTTTTTGAGTACGTAAAAAAAGCTACTTCTAATCTTATTTTTTGGAGTGCATTAGAAGTAGCAATATTGTATTTAGAAGTTAGGACTTAATGCGTATTTACGATAAAAATTATCTAAAATATCAATCACCTCATCCTCCGTATCCACCAAATTAATTAAATCTAAATCGCCTTCACTAACGGTTTTATATTTTTCTTCCATAGTAGTTTTTATCCAATCTAATAAACCACTCCAGTACTCTCTACCGACTAAAATAATAGGAAATTTTTCAATTTTTTTAGTTTGGATTAAGGTAATGGCTTCAAAAAGTTCATCTAGTGTTCCAAATCCCCCTGGCATTACCACAAACCCTTGTGAGTATTTTACAAACATAACTTTACGTACAAAAAAGTAGTCGTGATTGATATTTTTATCAGGATCAATGTATGGATTGTCATGCTGTTCAAAAGGCAATTCAATATTTAAACCTACGGATGTGCCTCCTTTTAAATGAGCACCTTTATTACCAGCTTCCATAATACCAGGTCCACCACCTGTAATTACACCATAACCATGCTCTACAATTTTAGAAGCTACTTTTACGGCTAATTCATAATATTTTTCCCCTGGTTTTGTACGTGCAGATCCAAATACGGATACACAAGGACCAATTTTCCCCATTTTCTCAAACCCTTCTACAAACTCACTCATGATTTTAAAAATTGCCCATGAGTCGTTTGTTTTTATTTCATTCCAAGTTCTATTTAATTGTGAGTTTACCATCTGTTATATAAATGTTTTATGATTATTGTATTTGTAAAATGTGTATTTTTAGTATAAATATGTAAGGTGTCACCTCTTTTTAATATTCTAAAAAAGGTAACTCCCTCGTGATTTAAACCTATCAAAAGTAATCTTTTTTAAGTAACGCTTGCCAACTTTTAATAAGTTTTTTATACAAAAGTTGAATTAGAGTACTCGTAATTTATTTTAGATTGTCTATTTTTACTTTTTAAAACTTAAAAGATGATAAAAAAACATATCCCTAACCTAATAACACTGTTAAACCTTTTTTGCGGAAGTATTGCTGTTTTGTACGCTGTACAAGATAATTTATTTGCGGCAGCAATATTTGTAATGATGGGAATTGTTTTTGATTTTTTTGATGGTTTTGCAGCACGGTTATTAAATGTAAAAAGTGAGTTAGGGCTACAATTAGATTCCTTAGCAGACATGATTACAAGTGGTTTAGTACCTGGAATTGTACTTTTTAAACTATTTGAAAAAGCGACTCAAAAATTTAGTTATACTACTGATTTTTTTAATGGAGGGTGGAATACGGAAGCATTTGTATGGTTACCCTTAATAGGTTTATTGGTAACATTAGCATCTTGCTATCGTTTGGCGAAATTTAATATTGATACCCGCCAAACCGATTCTTTTATAGGTTTGCCAACTCCAGCTAATACATTATTAATTTTAAGTTTGCCCTTAATTTTAATGACAAATGATACAGAGTGGCTACACAATTTAATTTTAAATAAATGGTTTTTAATAAGTATAACGGTATTGAGTTGTTATTTGTTAAATGCAGAAATACCTTTATTTTCTTTAAAAATGAAAACATACGGTTTTGCAGCAAATTCCGTTAAATATATCTTTCTAATTTTAACAGTAATTTTGATAGCTACCTTACACTTTTTGGCTATTCCGTTAGTAATTTTACTTTACATCTTACTTTCCGTAATTACTAATTTTAAAAAATAAATGGCTTCTGGTAAAACGGAATTAAAACGCTTACAAAAACAGCGAAAACCTAAAAAAGTAGTTAGACGAAAAAAACCTAACAAACGTAGCTTTTCATTTGCGAAGCATATTGTGTTTCCAATACTCTTAATTTCTTTTTTATACGGTAGTTGGCATTATCGATATGCTATATATTATTTAATTTTTCAGCGTATTGAGAAAACCGAAAATATAAAAGTAGCCAACCTAACCACTCAAATGAGAATTTTTGATGTGTTACAACATCATCAAAAAAAACAACAAGTTTTTGGTATTGATATTTCACATTATCAAGGAAAAATTGATTGGGTAAAAGCCACTAAAATACAAGATAGTTTTCCCATTTCATTTGTGTTTATACATGCTACAGCAGGAAGCGTAAAAACAGATAGGAAATTTAAACACAATTGGAAACACGCAAAAAAACAAAACATTATTAGGGGCGCT
>CAZSQD010000064.1:0-11172 GCA_964608925.1 uncultured Kordia sp. | reverse complement strand
TAAAGGTACAACTCCTTAGCAGGGAGCCCCGATCGACCACTCTGGCACCTCTCCAATCTTATTTAAAAGAACTTGCTGTACAATTGCTGTAAGCGGATGCAAATATATTTCAACAGAACTGATTATACAAGGTTTTTTTTACTTTTTTACGAACTTTATTTTAAGCCTTTCATAATCAGCATTTTTAACCCTAAAAAATGAGCTCAATTCAAAGCATACTTCCTCTAAAAAAATTTATATGGTATCCATAAATTAAACTTCCTCGCCTCAAGGGTACGGGCATTAAGCTTCAATTTATTAAATTTCTATGTAGAACAGCTAGTAATTAAACCTCCCAACAACTATTGGGATGGGCTATCGCCCCGCTATTTAATCTGGGTATTCAATACGTACATGATAAATATTGATTAGTTTCCTTACCAATACTTTTTTAATAATTTCAATTTCTTTAAAAGTAATATTAGCATTTAAAAATTGACCATCATTTTTTTGCTTTTCAATAATCATTTCCACAAAATTACTAATCTTAACATAATCTGGTTCTTTTATACTCTTTGAGGCTGCCTCTACACTATCACACATCATTAAAATAGCGGTTTCTTTTGAAAAAGGTTTGGGTCCTGGGTATTGAAAATCTTTGATACTTACTGTATCATCTTTTTCTTTTGCCATTTTGTAAAAATAATACACTAAACTTGTACCATGATGGGTGCGTATAAAATCAATAATACGATCTGGTAAATTGTGCTTTTTGGCTATTTCTATTCCGTTTAACACATGGTTAATAATAATTTGAGCGCTTTCCTTTGCATCTAATTCATTATGCGGATTTATATTATTACTTTGATTTTCTATAAAATAGGTAGGATTACTCATTTTACCAATATCATGATACAACCCTCCTACTCTTACTAACATTGCATTTGCTCCAATTTCATTAGCTGCTGCTTCTGCTAAATTGGCTACACTTAATGAATGATGAAAGGTTCCTGGAGCTTCATCTGCTAATAGCTTTAATAATTTTGAGTTGGTGTCAGATAATTCTAACAGCGAAACATCTGAAACTAATCCAAAAAGTTTTTCGAAAATATAAATTAATGGTTGTGCAAATAGTGTTGCCAAACCTCCTAAAATAAAAATTCCGAAAGTTTGCCATTTTAAATCTATAATTGATCCTTCTTGTATTATATAAAAGGAAAAATAGGCTACAATGTACACTACCGTTATTTGTGCTACTGATATAAATAAATTTGCACGTTTATACAGCTCTGAGATAGTTAAAACCGTAATAATACCTGCAATTATTTGTAAAAACATATATTCAAAACTATTAGGTACTACAAAACCTAATAACAAAACGGTAATTACGTGCGCAAATAACCCCAAGCGAGCATCAAAAAAAGCTTTTAATATTAAAGGTAATATACAAATGGGCACAACATATAAATAGCTTACTTGATACCTAATTAGTAACGTTGTAATAAATATCATTAACACAATATTGAAAAAAATAAAGGTTAGTTTTGTATTATTCTCAAAAATAGAAAGTCTATATTTTTTTAAAAACAACACTAACATTAACATTGCTAAAACTACCAGGATAGTGTAGCCAAAAACAATCCAATTGTAGTTAGATTCACTCCAAATTTGTGAAGCATGTTTTTCTTTTAAAGATAACAATTGTTGCAATTTATTACCCTCAACAACCTCTCCTTTTCCTATAATTATTGCTCCCTTACTAACTAAACCTACTGTAGGTAATATTTTAGCAACTTCTTCCTGATAGTTTTCTGCTGTAAACTGTTTATCAAACAGTACATTTGGTTTTATCGTATTATATAATACTGAGGTTATATAACTTCTGTATGGGTTATATATAGTGTCCTGAAAGGTTTCCTTAATTATTTGCGCTATACCCTCTGTATGTACTAATTTAGAGAACGTACTTTTAAAAGCTGCTCCTGTACCTTTATCTTTTAAAACAATTTCTTTATTGGCTTTAACTTGTAAATCTTCTGCTAACAATCCAGTATTAAAAATAGTATTTGCTATTATTTCTACTTTTTTTACAATCAAGGACTTTAAAGGTATTGTGTCAGAAAAAGTGACATTAAATTCTTTTAAAATAGAACTGCTTATAGCTTTATCTACTGTAAAATAAAGTGGTAATATTTCTTTTAATTGTTGCTTTTCAACATCAATTTGAAGGGGTGTTTTTTGAATAGCAAAATCAAAAGGAGCATATAAATTTTCATACTGCCAAACATTACCTTTTTCAAAATTGTATTTATAAGCACCTCCTTTTGGAAATAAATAAACAATAAAAATTACTGAAATTGCAAACAGAAATACTTTATAAAAAGTAGATTGATGTTTGTAAATGCTATGTAGTATTTTTTTCATAATTTAATAGTGAAGTATAACCTAAACGTAGATTGCTAAATATTTATTAAAAAGTATTTTATTTTACTCAAAAATAACAAAAATATATAGCTTACCAAGTAGTGTTTTTAAATAAATTGTATAAAATTAAAATCTCCACCTATTTTTTTCACAAAAAGAGCATAATTTTGATTAAATTCGCAACAATAAAATTTTACAACACACAAACATATATATAAAATGAGCAAAAAAGTAGTCATTGTTGCTGCGGCAAGAACACCAATAGGAAGTTTTTTAGGAAGTTTATCCACAGTACCTGCAACTAAATTAGGAGCAGCCGCAATTAAAGGAGCTTTAAATCAAATTAATTTATCACCAGATTTGATTGATGAAGTAATCATGGGTAACGTGGTACAAGCAGGTAATGGTCAAGCACCAGCAAGACAAGCAGCAATTTATGCAGGAATATCTGAAAACACACCTGCAACTACCATAAATAAAGTATGTGCATCTGGTTTGAAAGCAGTTATGCAAGCCGCTCAAGCTATAAAAGCTGGTGATGCTGATATTATTGTAGCTGGAGGAATGGAAAACATGAGTTTAATTCCTCATTATTTCCACGCACGTAAGGCTACAAAATTTGGCCCTTCAAAAATGTTAGACGGTATGCAAGTTGACGGTTTGGTTGATGCGTACAGTCAAGAAGCAATGGGCACTTGTGCCGATTTATGTGCTACAGAATATAATTTTACCAGAGAAGACCAAGATAATTTTGCAATAGAGTCATATAAACGATCTACTGCTGCTTGGGAAGCTGGAAAATTTAAAAACGAGGTTGTTCCGGTTGCAGTACCACAACGTAGAGGTGAACCTGTACTAGTTGATACGGATGAGGAGTTTACTAATGTAAGTTTGGATAAAATACCTGCATTACGACCTGCTTTCACCAAAGATGGTACCGTAACTGCTGCCAATTCATCTACTATAAATGATGGCGCTGGAGCAATTATTTTAATGTCGGAAGAAAAAGCAAAAGAATTAAACTTAACACCTTTAGCTACTATAACAGGATATGCAGATGCTGCTCAAGACCCAAAATGGTTTACTACAGCTCCTGCAAAAGCGTTACCAAAAGCATTAGCAAAAGCAAATACAACTTTAGACAGTGTAGATTATTTTGAGTTTAACGAAGCATTTTCGGTAGTAGGTTTAGCCAATATGAAAATATTAGGTTTAACAGATAAAAATGTAAACGTAAATGGTGGAGCTGTTTCTTTAGGTCACCCATTAGGATGTTCTGGAGTTCGTATTCTTATTACCTTATTAAATGTATTGGATCAAAATAATGCTAAAATTGGAGCTGCTGCTATTTGTAATGGTGGCGGTGGTGCTTCAGCTATTGTAATTGAAAAATAAATTTATCTTAAGCATTTTAACATAAACCCTACTCTGTAGTACAGTACAATATATGCAATACGGAATTACACATTTAAGCATCGTTCCTTTACGGTTAGATCCTAATGATACCAGCGAAATGACTTCGCAAATATTATATGGAGATTTCTTTAAAGTATTGGAGGTGCGTAAAAAATGGAGTAAAATTCGTTTAGCTTTTGACAACTATGAGGGTTGGGTTGATAATAAGCAGTATTTAGAAATCACTGAAGAAGATTATAATCAATTAACTTCCGAAAATTTAAAAGTTACCTGTAACCTCATTGAACATGTTACTACTGTAAATGATTATTTGAGTTTAATACCTCTTGGCGCAAATTTAAATGGATTAGAGATACTAAAACATCAATTTGAAGGTGATTTTATTACTAATAAACAACCTAAAGACGATATTGTAAAAACAGCATTTATGTATATGAATGCGCCTTACTTATGGGGTGGTAAAACTCCGTTTGGTATTGATTGTAGTGGTTTCACACAAATGGTTTATAAGATAAATGGCTATGCTATTTTAAGAGATGCAAGTCAACAAGCAACACAAGGTGAAGCGTTGAGTTTTATTGAAGAAAGTGAACCTGGTGATTTAGCCTTTTTTGACAACAATGAAGGTAATATTGTACATGTAGGTATTATTATGAAAGATAATTACATTATTCATGCACACGGTGAAGTACGTATTGATCGTTTAGATCATACCGGTATATTTAATGTTCAACGCAATGCACACACGCATAAATTAAGAGTAATTAAACGTATTATATAGTTAATTACTAACCTAAATACAAAATTCCGAAGATATTTTTATACTTCGGAGTTTTTTTATGCAATTATTCTAACCTACCTAAAGTAGTATTTTACTAAAACAATGTTATTAATCTTTGGGTTATACTCTAATAATATTGCATAAAAAAAGAGCAACCAAACGGTTGCTCTTTTAATAATATTATAAAACTTATTCGTTTTAACTAACTCTAATTACTTAGCGTTAATTAATCTAAATTGAGTTCTTCTGTTTGCTTGATGTTGTCTCTCTGTGCAAGATACACCATCAGCACATCTATTAGACAGTCTTGACTCACCATATCCTGTAGATACTAATCTACTTGCATTAACTCCTTTAGAAATTAAGTAGTTAGATACTGATTGAGCTCTTCTTTCAGATAATGCTTGGTTGCTTGATGCATTACCTCTTGAATCAGTATGAGAAGCAATCTCTACACTTGAACCAGCATTAGCTTTTAATACTGTTAACAATTTAGCATTAATTTCTGCTTTAGCCGCTGAAGTTAATGTAGAAGAGTTTGTATTCCAAACAATATTTAAGTTGTTATACTCAACTAAAGAACATTCAACTTCTTTCCATTCTGTTAAACCTCCTTTAGAGATTAACAATTCTTTTGTAAAAGTTTTAAATCTAGCTTCAACCATAGTTTCATTAGCAGTTGCTGGAGAAACTAATACTGTTTTTTTAACTACACCCATTTTTGGAGCAATACTCACAACAGTAGTTGTTGGAGGCGTTACCATAACAGTTCTTTTGAATGTTTTAGTAGCACCAGGAATATCAATAACTCTTGATGTAGCACCTGTAGAAACTGTTTTCTTGTAAGTAGTAGTTTTAGCAGGGATATCAACAACTGTAGTAGTTGGAGGTGTTACCATTACGGTAGTTTTGATTGTTTTAGTAACTGCAGGCACATCAATAACTCTTGTAGTTGGAGGTGTTACCATTACTCTTTTCTTGAATGTTTTTGTAACCGCAGGAATATCAACAACTGTAGTAGTTGGAGGTGTTACCATTACTGTAGTTTTAACTGTTTTAGTAACTGCAGGAATATCTGTAACAACTGTAGTTGGAGGCGTTAACATAACTGTTTTAGTATATGTACCGTCACCACAATTATTTTTAGCACCAGAACCTTCAACACAATCAGGAGTATTTGTAACTGTTGCATCATTTACTAACGTAGTTTTACGAATAGTAGAATATACTGCAGGAACTTCTTTGTAACACCAGTATCTACAATCATTAGGATCGCTTGATGTACAATCAGGAGCTCTTTCGCTCATTTGCCATTGTGCAGATGCTGGTTTTACCTCAACAACTTCACTATCTGAACCAAATTTTGCAGCAGACACTCTTAATGAGTTACCATACTCTCTTTTCTTATACGTTACTTTTTCAGTACCATATTTTGCAGGCACAACAGATAAACGTTGTGATGCTTCTTTAACAACAATTGTTTCTGATCTTGTTTCATAAACAGCTGGTACAATTTTAGTACGTGTGCTTGCTTCTTTAACAACAACAACAACATTTTGGTTTTCATAAACAGCTGGTACAACAGTTAAACGTTGTGACGCTTCCTTTATAGTAACCACAATATCTCTTGTTTCAAAAACAGCTGGCACAACTCTTAATACTTGTCCACCTTCATCTGTAACTAAAGTTTCAGTAACTACATCTGTAGATCCTGCTACTCTTTGTAAACGTTGAGATGGTGCAGAAGTTTGTACTGTAAATTCTTGAACTTCATAAACAGCAGGTACAACTCTTAACTTTTGTCCTCCTTCGTTTATAACTACATCAACATTTTGTGTTTCATAACGTGCTGGTGTAACAGAAATTTTCTTGTAAGCAGGTGCTATTTGAATAGTCACTTCCTTGTTTTCATAAACATCCGGTGTAGTACAACGAACGTAACATTTACCCGTTTCAGGGTTTTTTGGTAAATCTTGTGCAAAAATAGCACTCGATATCAGGGTTAACCCTAAAATTAAAATTTTTTTCATAATAGTTGAAAGTTTAAAGTTTAAAGTTTAAATTGTTTTTAAATTTAGTACAATAAAGTTACAAAAAAATAATCAATTGAAATAATTCAATCGATTAAAGGTAAATTATCTCGACAAAAAACATAGATCATACATAAGTTGCTAAATAATAGGTGATTACACATCTGTATTGTTGTAAAAAAAGTTATCAACAATATGATAAATTATTTTTATGTCAATATTTCATTCAAACTTAATTCAAAATCCTACTTTCGCAGTATGATTACAACAGAGCAAATTAAAAACCTTACCGAGCGTCTTGAACAATTGAGGCGTTATCTTTGACATAGATACTAAAAAAATTGAAATTAGCAATGAAGAGGAACAAACCTTTGACCCCAACTTTTGGAACAACCCAAAAGAAGCTGAAAAAATAATGAAAACTCTTCGTGTTCTTAAAAAATGGGTTAAAGATTACGAAACAGCAGTTACATTTGTTGATGATACTCAAACCTTATATGAGTTTTATACGGAAGAGGAAGCTACCGAGGAAGAAGTTGAAACACAATACAAAAAAACTATTGAGTTATTAGAGCAATTAGAATTTAAAAATATGCTTTCTGACGAAGCAGATTCTCTTAGTGCTGTATTACAAATTACAGCAGGTGCTGGCGGTACCGAAAGTTGCGATTGGGCACAAATGCTACTACGCATGTATATGATGTATTGCAATAACCAAGGTTTTAAAGTAAAAGAACTCAATTACCAAGCGGGTGATAGTGCTGGTTTAAAAACGGTAACTATTGAAATTGAAGGCGACTTTGCTTTTGGCTGGCTAAAAGGTGAAAATGGAGTACATAGATTGGTACGCATCTCCCCTTTTGATAGTAATGCAAAACGGCACACTTCTTTTGCATCAGTATATGTATATCCTTTAGTAGATGATAGTATTGAAATTAACATTAACCCTGCCGATATTGAAATTACTACTTCTCGATCAAGTGGTGCCGGCGGACAAAATGTAAATAAGGTAGAAACCAAAGTGCAATTAAAACACAAACCATCAGGTATTATGATTTCGTGTTCAGAAACACGCTCACAACAAGATAATCGTACACGTGCAATGCAAATGCTAAAGTCGCAATTGTATGAAATTGAAATTAAAAAACAACAAGCCGCCCGTAGTGATATTGAAGATGGAAAAATGAAAATTGAATGGGGCAGTCAAATACGCAATTATGTAATGCACCCATATAAATTAGTAAAAGATGTGCGTACCGCTCATGAAACAGGTAATGTAGATGCGGTAATGAATGGGAAAATAGAATCTTTTTTAAAATCATATTTAATGATGATGGGACAAAAAGAAGACAAAAGTGATACCATATAAACAACTAATACATTAAATTTAAAAACATGATAAAAATATACCATAATAACAGATGCAGTAAATCACGTTGTGCTATTGCTCTTTTAGAAGAACAAGGAAAAGATTTTGAAGTAATTAAATATTTAGAAGATGTACCTTCCGAAGAAGATTTAAAAAACATTATCAAATTATTAGGTATCTCTCCTATTGAATTAGTTAGAAAAAACGAAGCTATTTGGAAAGATAATTACAAAGGAAAAGAGTTAACAGATGCTCAAATTATTCAAGCTATGCTTACTAATCCTAAATTAATAGAACGCCCAATTGTAATTAATAATGGTAAAGCGGTAATAGGAAGACCTACAGATGCAATTTTAGATATTATATAAACTAAAAAAAGGAGAAGCAAATGCTTCTCCTTTTTCTTTTACGTAAAAGCAACTAATTATTTATTAGCTCTTTCTTCTTTAAGTTCTTGTAAACGTTCCATTAAAGAACCTCCAATCCAATACGGTACTACAAAAGTTGCTAAAAATATTAACAACCAAAACCCTATTGTGAAGATTCCTAAGAATGCTAAAAAACCTAAGTATTGATTAAAATCAAACATAATTTTCGAAAATTTTTGAATTCGGTTCAAATATAGTGCGAATTATTAAAATAACCAACGACAAAAATCAATTTTTATCACAAAAATATTGCTTAAATTTGTGGAATCAAAAAAAAACAAACACAACTTATAATATGTCATACAGAATAGAAAAAGATACCATTGGAGAAGTAAAAGTACCTAATGATAAACTTTGGGGAGCACAAACAGAACGTTCTCGTAATAACTTTAAAATTGGAGCAACAGCTTCAATGCCTTTAGAAATTATTTATGGTTTCGCTTACCTAAAAAAAGCAGCCGCTTATACCAACTGTGAATTAAACGTTTTAACTTCTGAAAAAAGAGATTTGATTGCTACCGTTTGTGATGAAATTTTAACAGGAAAGCATGATGACCAATTTCCATTAGTAATATGGCAAACAGGTTCTGGTACGCAATCTAACATGAATTGTAATGAGGTTATTGCACATAGAGCACATCAATTAGCTGGTAAGGTTATTGGCGAAGGCGAAAAAACCATTCAACCTAATGATGATGTAAACAAATCACAATCATCAAATGACACTTTCCCTACAGGTATGCATATTGCTGCCTATAAAAAATTAGTGGAAGTTACCATTCCTGGTGTTACAGCATTACGTAATACACTACAAGCAAAATCAGAAGCCTTTAAAAATGTAGTAAAAATTGGACGTACACATTTAATGGATGCTACACCACTTACATTAGGTCAAGAATTTTCAGGATATGTTGCACAATTAAACTTCGGATTAAAAGCTTTAAACAACACCCTATCACATTTAAGTCAATTGGCTTTAGGAGGTACTGCTGTAGGTACAGGCTTAAATACACCAAAAGGTTATGATGTTTTGGTTGCCAAATACATTGCTCAATTTACAGGCTTACCTTTTATAACTGCCGAAAATAAATTTGAAGCACTAGCGGCTCATGATGCTATTGTAGAAACACATGGTGCGTTAAAGCAAATTGCAGTTTCTTTAAATAAAATTGCACATGATATTAGACAAATGGCTTCAGGACCACGTTCTGGTATTGGTGAAATTACTATTCCTGCAAATGAACCAGGAAGTTCTATTATGCCAGGGAAAGTAAACCCTACGCAAGCAGAAGCATTAACTATGGTTTGCGCACAAGTTATAGGTAATGATGTTGCGGTTACCGTTGGTGGCACACAAGGACATTATGAATTGAATGTTTTTAAACCCATGATGGCAGCTAACTTATTACAATCAGCACAATTAATTGGTGATGCTTGTTTATCTTTTGATGTAAACTGCGCACAAGGTATAGAACCTAATAACAAACGCATTGAGGAGTTGTTAAACAATTCATTAATGTTAGTTACCGCACTAAATACTAAAATAGGCTATTATAAAGCAGCAGAAATTGCAAATACAGCACATGAAAATGGCACTACCCTACGCCATGAAGCAGTTCGTTTAGGTTATGTTACCGAAGCTGAATATGATGCTTGGGTTATCCCTGCAGATATGACAGGTAGTTTGTAAACCACCCCTTAATTAGTATATTTAAACTCCAATTAAAATTTTAAGTTTTAATTGGAGTTTAAAATTTATTCGTATATTGAAGAGAACTTTAAATTTACCATCATGAAATTAAAACTACAATTATCATTGATTGCAATGTTTTTTATAACGTTTTTTATAAACGCGCAAAACTCAAATCAAAAAATTGCAGAACAGTGGATTGAAAACCACTCAACGGAATTAGAAATTCAACCCCATCATAGCTTTAAAATGCTTTTTAGCAGAAAAGGACCTTCTGGGGAAACGCTACGCTACTATCAAATGTTAAATGATGTACAAGTGTATGATTCTGAATTAACCATTCACATTAATACTATAGGGCAAATTTCTAATAGTGCAAGCTCTTATGATAAAACAATTAAAAACATCAATACTACACCAAATATCTCAGACAAAAAAGCTTTTAAAATTGCTAAAAACAACATAAAAGTTGAAGGTGAAATTTCTTTTGAAAAGAAAAAACTTTTTGTTTATAATGATAATGGAATAACCAAATTAGTATATCAAATTATTATTGAACCAAGAGTGACACCGGTTGGCAGTTGGGAAGTTATTATTGATGCTGAAAATGGTCAAGTTATAAGTGCTAAAGACAAAGCTTATTATTACAATAAACATCAGCATCACAAAGAAAAAGAAAAAAAGAAATCAACCAGTAAAAAAAAAGTAAACGGAAATGGTTTTGTCTATTTGGCAGATCCTCTTATCTGATTCAGGAAATACTTATGGAGGTCAATATGTAGATAATAATGATGCTACAAATGCATCATTAGATGCTGCAAGAAGTAATGTTGCTTTATTAGATTTAACTTTAACAGGTGGAATATATTCTCTTGTAGGACCTTTTGCAGAAATTAGAGATAGTGAAGCCCCAAATACAGGTCTATTTTCTCAAGGAAGTAGTACTTTTAATTTCAATAGAAATGATGCTGGGTTTGAAGCTGTAAACACTTATTACCATGTTGATAGAAGTATGAGATACATTAATAGTACATTAGGTATTAACCTTATGCCAT